>JANXWN010000017.1 GCA_025351125.1 Caulobacteraceae bacterium
CAAAGGGTTGCCAGGGCCGGGGCATGGCCGAGATCGGCCTGATGCGCGAAGCCGGCTGTGTTTACGTGACCGACGTCGACCGACCGATCATCGACTCGAAGGTCATGCGCCGCCTGCTCGCCTACGCTCACGCGCAAGGCGTTTTGGTGTCTCACCGCCCGGCCGATCCGTGGCTGACGGCGGGCGCGAGCGCCACCGAGGGGGAGTTTGCCGGCCGAATGGGACTGGCCTCGGAGCCCGTCGCCGCCGAGACCATCATGCTTGAGCGTGATCTTGCTTTGGTCGAATTGACCGGCGCGCGCCTCTTGGTCGATCAGATCAGCGCCGCCGCGCCGCTGCGACGCTTGGAGCGCGCCAAAGCGTCGGGGCTGCCGGTGTTGGCGACCGCCTCGATCAACCATTTGACGTTCAACGAAATCGACATCGGCGATTATCGCACCTTTTACAAACTCGTCCCGCCGCTGAGAAGCGAGGACGACCGTCAAGCCCTGATCGACGCCCTCGCCTCCGGCTTGGTCGATATCATCGTCTCGGCCCACGCCCCGGCGCCGGCGGAAGACAAACGTCTGCCGTTCGACGAAGCGGTCCCCGGCGCCATCGGGCTGGAAACCCTTTTCTCAGCCCTCTTGACGCTGCATCACGACGGGCGTGTGCCCCTGTTGCGTCTGATCGAAGCGACCACGCTCGCTCCGGCGCGCGCCATTGGCCTCGCCGCCGGCCGCTTGTCGCTCGGCGCCCCGGCGGATTTGCTGGTGGCCAATATCGACGCGCCGCGCCTGATCGACGCCGAAACCCTGATTTCCAAGTCAAAGAACTCCGCCTTCGACGGGCGGCGGTTGCAAGGCGTGGTGCTGATGACCGTCGTCGACGGGCGGGTGATCTACGAACGCGGTTGAGGTGAATGGCCCTGCGATGCGCATTGCGCTGACGGCGAATCTCCATAGTCTGCGCGCGATGAACGCCCTGGCGCCGATGCTGACGTCGCACCTCACGCCGACCATCATCAAGGTCGCCGTCGCCGTTGTCGGCGGCTATCTTTTGGGATCGGTTCCGTTTGGCGTGATCGCGACGCGGCTGGGGGGCGCCGGCGATATTCGTAAAGTGGGCTCGGGCAATATCGGGGCAACCAATGTGTTGCGGACCGGTCGGCGGGATTTGGCGGCGCTGACCCTGATCGGCGACGGCGCGAAAGGCGCGGCGGCCGTATTGTTGGCCGCCTGGTTATTGTCGCCGACGACAATCCCTGTTTTCGCCGGCGGCGCGGCCTTCTTGGGGCATTTGTTCCCGGTCTGGCTCAAGTTCCGCGGCGGCAAGGGCGTGGCGACGTTTTTCGGCGTCCTTTTGGCGGTGTCGTGGCCGGTCGGGGTGACGGCGTTGGCGATCTGGCTCCTGCTGGCGGCGCTGTTTAGGTATTCGTCCCTCGCCGCTTTGGCGGCGGCGGCGTGGAGCCCGTTGATTTTTTTCGTGCTGCATCAAGCGACCACCGCGAAAATGTGGCTGGCGATCTTTATGGCGGTGCTGATCTTTATCCGGCACCATCAAAATATTCGACGGTTGTTGAACAATATCGAACCGCGAATTGGCGACAAAACGCTCGCGACGCCGTGACGTCACGCGGGCTGGACGACACCGAACGGCGCGATTGGTTGCGTTTGGCCCGCACCGAATCGGTGGGTCCGGCGACCTTCGCCCACGTCATCGCGCGATACGGGACGGCCGCTCGGGCGCTTGAAGCCTTGCCCGATATGGCGCGGCGCGGCGGGCGCGCGACGCCGCTAAAGATCCCCACCGCCGCCGAGGTCGCCGCCGAACTTTCCGCCGGAAACGCCCTCGGCGCGCGATTGATCGCCGGTTGCGAGCCGGACTTTCCGCGTCCCCTCGCGGCGCTCGATCCTCCGCCCCCGGTTTTATGGGTGTTAGGCGACGCCGCGCTTCTGCGCGGAAACACCGTCGCGATCGTCGGCGCGCGGGTGGCGTCGGCGGCGGGACGGCGGTTTGCTCGGACCCTGGCCGCGGCTCTGGGCCAAGCGGGTTACGCGGTCGTCTCCGGCATGGCGCGCGGCATAGACGCCGCCGCGCACGAGGGCGCTCTGCCCTTTGGGAGCATCGCGGTGTTGGGCGGCGGGGTCGATGATATCTATCCGGCGGACAACGCTCCGCTGTATGACGCGTTGAAAGCCAAGGGTTGTATCGTTTCCGAGCGACCCATCGGTCATACCGCCCGCGCGCCCGATTTCCCACGGCGCAATCGGATCATCTCGGGACTTTCGCGCGGGGTCGTCGTGGTCGAGGCCGAGATTAAGTCGGGGTCGTTGATCACCGCCCGCCTCGCCGGCGAACAGGGCCGCGAGGTGTTCGCCGTACCGGGATCGCCACTGGACCCCCGCGCCCGCGGCGCCAACGAATTGCTGCGGCAAGGCGCGACCCTGGTGGAAGACGCCGACGACGTGCTGCGGGTTCTCGACGCCCAACCGACTTTGCGGGAACCCGAGACAACGCCCTATGGCCAAGGGTCAGCCTCCGACGACCCGGAAACCGACGGCGTCCACGGCGCCGTCGACGCGGCCCTTTCGCCGACCCCGACATCCGTCGATGAGATCGCCCGCGCGGTCGGCGCGCCAATTTCTACGGTCTTGGCGTGTTTGGCGGAACTCGCCCTGGCGGGGCGCGCCGAGTTCCTCGCCGGCGGGTTGGTGGTGCGGGGCTAGAGTTCTGGCCACCGATAGCCTCGCCACACGCCGCTCTTCCCAAGGCCGGCGATCAGAGATAGCCTCGCCTCTTAGAAGAATGATCGGGAGATTGATCGATGGACGGTTTTGCGCGGCACGGCGACCCGATGACCGGCGAGGCATGGACCACGCCGCTCGACCGAATCGATCCCAGCGTGGCCGAACGTTTCGCCACCGGCGAGCACTACGCCTATTTTAGTCGGCTGCGTCGCGACGACCCGGTGCATTACTGCGCCGACAGCGCGTTTGGCCCTTATTGGTCGATCACGAAGTTCAACGATATCGTCGCCGTCGATGCCAATCACGGCGTGTTTTCGTCCGACCGCGATATCGTCATTGGCGACCAAGTCGGCTTTGCTCCGCCGATGTTCATCGCCATGGATCCGCCGCGTCACGACGCCCAACGCAAGGCCGCCAATCCCGCCGTCGCGCCGGGGCGCTTGGCCGACTTGGAACGGATCATTCGTGAGCGGGCGGTGACGATCTTGGACTCGCTACCGCGCAATGAAACTTTCAACTGGGTCGAGCTGGTGTCGAAGGAGCTGACGACCCAAATGCTGGCGATCTTGTTCGATTTTCCGTTCGAGGATCGACATTTGCTGCCGTATTGGTCGGACGTCACCACGACCTCGGAGACGGTCGGCATCGCCGTCGACATGGCTCAGCGCGAGCGCACACTGCACGAATGCCTCGCCTATTTTTCCGATCTGTGGCGAAAGCGCGCCGCCGCGCCGCCTAAGTTCGATTTCATCTCGTTGATGGCGCATCATCCCGAGACCCGGGACATGATCGACAACCCGATGGAATTATTGGGTAATCTGATGCTGCTCATTGTCGGCGGCAATGACACGACCCGCAATTCGATCAGCGGCGGATTGTTGGCGCTCAATCAATTTCCGCAGCAATACGCCAAGCTAAAGGCCGACCCGTCCCTGGTCACCACCCTCGTTCCGGAAATCATCCGCTGGCAAACGCCGCTGGCGCACATGCGCCGTAACGCCCTCAGCGACATCGAATTGAACGGCAAATCGATCCGCAAGGGCGATAAGGTGATCATGTGGTACGTCTCGGGAAACCGCGACGAGGAGGTGATCGAAACGCCCGACGATTTCATCCTCGACCGCGACCGCCCGCGTCACCACGTCTCGTTCGGCTTCGGCATCCACCGCTGCATGGGCAATCGCGTCGCGGAACTGCAATTGCGCATTCTGTGGGAAGAAATCCTAGCCCGCTTCGACCACGTCGAAGTGGTCGGCGAGCCGGTGCGGGTCACGTCTAATTTCGTGCAAGGCTATGAGGAGCTGCCGGTAAGGATCGCGGGTTAACGGGGGCGCATAATCCCGCCGCGACCAAGCGATTGCTTTTTTTAAGTCGTCCACGGATTGATCACCTTTACCCCCGCCGCGACAAACAGCGCCACGTCCCGCGTCGCCACGCTGTAGCCGTGGGTCATGGCGATCGCGGCGATCTGGCCGTCACCGACTGAAATCGTTTGCCCGCCGTCACGCGCGCGACGGACCAGACCCGCGTAGGCTGTCGCGGCGGCTTGGTCGAAGGGGAGAATACGAGATCCGAATAACCGATTGACGATGTCTCCCAACGCGCCGGCCAATCCGTCCTTGCGTCGGCCGGCCGGCAGGAACTCGACCCCGACCAACAATTCCGACAAGCTCGTCGTCGTCAGATACAAAGAGTCGATAATTTGTCGGTCGAGCCAGGCAACGACGTTGACGTCCGGCGCGGGCCTGATCGGTTCGGACACCACGTTGGTGTCCAGAATAATCACTCGAAGATCGCCGGCTCGACCGAGTTTGGATTGCGCGTGGGCTCAAGCTCGATGCCACCGAACCGCCGGCCAAACGCTTGTAGCTCCGAGCCCATCTTCACGCGAGTCTCCGGACGCACGGCGTCCTCAAGAATGATGCGAATTTCGGCTTCCGTACTTCGTCCATGTTGGGCGGCCCGCACGCGCAAGGCGCGATGCGTTTCCTCGGGGAGATTTCGAACCGTAACCGCCGCCATCGTCGATACCCGCAAAAATCAAATGAATGCACCGATATCAATTTGGGCTCATGATATCAATCCAGAACCAAGTCGCGGCGCGGCTCAAATCCCTCATTCTCATGCCCTCCGTTGACAGAGGCTGGGGTGCGCGCCCACTTTGCGGCTGCTTCGCCGACCTCGGCGGGCGCCCATCCACTTCAATCTGGCCGTAAAATTCCGCATGAACGTTGTCGTTGTCGAAAGTCCGGCTAAGGCCAAGACCATTAATCGCTATCTGGGACCCGGCTACACCGTCTTGGCGTCATACGGTCATGTGCGCGATCTGCCGCCCAAGGACGGGTCGGTCAGACCAAACGAAGACTTCGCGATGAGTTGGGAAGTCGATGCCAAGGCCGGTAAACGTCTTGCCGACATCGCTAACGCCCTCAAAGGCGCCGACCGGCTGATTCTCGCCACCGACCCGGATCGCGAAGGCGAGGCGATCAGCTGGCATGTGCTGGAGGACCTCAAACGGCGCAAAGCGCTCAAGGGCGCGGCGGTCGAGCGGGTCGTCTTCAACGCCATCACAAAAAACGCCGTGACCGAGGCCATGAAAAATCCTCGCGCTATCGATATGGAGTTGGTGGACGCCTACCTGGCCCGCCGGGCGTTGGACTATCTCGTCGGGTTCACCCTTTCGCCGGTGCTGTGGCGAAAATTGCCGGGCGCGCGTTCAGCGGGTCGGGTCCAGTCGGTGGCCTTACGCTTGATCGTCGATCGCGAAATCGAGATCGAGGCGTTCAAAACTCAGGAGTACTGGACCGTCGAGGCCGATGTCACCGCCGGGAGCGATGCCTTTCTCGCGCGGCTGGTCAAACATCAGGCCAAAAAGCTTAGCAAATTTGACCTCGCCGACTCTGTATCGGCAAACGCGGCGCGCGCC
>JANXWN010000018.1 GCA_025351125.1 Caulobacteraceae bacterium
CAATAGCGCACGGTCACGCCTCTGGCAACGGCGCCGCCGGCTTCGGGCGCGCGGGGTTTGGCTGCAAGTTGCTTGCGAGGCGCGGGGGGCTTGTCTATAAGCCCCGATCTCCATCGGAGTGTGGCTCAGTCTGGTAGAGCACCGCGTTCGGGACGCGGGGGTCGCAGGTTCGAATCCTGCCACTCCGACCAAAATTCCCCCTTAAGCTTTCGTCACGGATTATTTCTCTTCCCCTCCCGGGGGAAGCGACTCGGCGTCAGCCGAGCGGTAGGGGGCGGGGAAAGCGGCGAGGCCTCTTCGCCCTTCGCCGTTCGTCGGCTAAGAGCGAGGGATGAAACAATTTCTCACCACCCTCGCCGGCGTATTTTTCGGGCTGCTACTGTTCATGATCGGTGTACCGGTGCTGATCATCGCCGGTTTGGCGGCCGGATCGCGGCCCGCGCCGCTGGCCGGTCGCAATGTTTTGGTGCTGGATTTACGCAGCGGCTTGACCGATCAGGAGGCATCCGCGCCCCTCGCCCTGTTTACCGGCAAAACCCTGTCGGTTTTAGGCATCGAACAGGTGTTGCGGCGCGCGCAGTCCGACGGCCAGGTCGGGGGCCTGTTGGTGCGTCTACCGGAAGGCGGCATGGCGCCGGCGTCGGCGGACGAGTTGCGCGGCGCGTTCAAGCGGTTTCGCGCCGCCGGCAAGCCGATCCTCGCGTTTAGCCAGGGGCTGTACGCCGACGGCATGGTCCCCTCAACCTATGAACTGGCCGCGGCCTCCGGCGATATCTGGATGCAGCCGGCGTCGTCGTTTCAGGTCACCGGAATGGCGCGCAATGATGTGTTTTTTAAACGCTTCTTTGATCAGCACGCGATCAAACCGGACTATCAGCAACGCTATGAGTTCAAGAACGCCGTTAACCCTTATCTCTACAGCGACTACACCGCCGCCCACCGCGAGTCGGAGTTGGGTTGGATGGGTTCGGTCTATCAGACCGTGCTGAGAAGCGTCGCGGCCGATCGGGCCTTGCCGCTCGCCGCGATCAAGACGCGGCTGGAGGCGGGTCCCTATTCGGCGGAGGACGCCAAAGCTCAAGGCCTGATCGATACCGTCGGCGAACTACATGACGCCGGCAAGGCGATCATGGCCAAGGCGGGCGCGGGCGCCAAGCTGACGGCGTTTAAAGATTATGCGGCGGCCGATCCACAAACCTTCGGCGGCGGCGGCAAGATCGCCGTGATCGGCGCCGAGGGCGAGATCATGACCGGTGAGGACCGCTCGCCCTCGCCGCTGGGCGGCGGCGAGACGATCGGTTCGGACGATGTCGCCAAGGCGTTCTACGCCGCCATCGACGACTCGGACGTCAAGGCGATCGTCTTCCGCGTCTCCTCTCCCGGCGGATCCGACACCGCGTCGGAGCAAATTCTCAGCGCCGTGCGCGCCGCCAAAGCCGCCGGTAAGCCGGTGGTTATCAGCATGGGGACCTATGCGGCCTCGGGCGGCTATTGGATCTCCTCGCAGGCGTCCGAAATCGTTGCTCAACCGACCACCTTGACCGGATCGATCGGCGTATTTGGCGGTAAGTTCGCGCTGGGCGATGCGCTGGGAAAGTTCGGCGTCGACATGCGCGGCGTCAAGGTCGGCGGCGATTTCGCCGACGCCTTCTTGGCCGCCGCGCCGATGACACCGCGCCAGACCACCGCCTTCTCCGCGTGGATGGACAAGATTTATGCCGGTTTCGTCGATCGGGTGGCGACGGGGCGCGGACTGACCCCCGATCGGGTGCGTCAGATCGCTAAAGGCCGGGTGTGGACCGGTGAACAGGCCAAGACGCTGGGATTGGTCGATTCATTGGGCGGCTTTTACGATGCGGTGGATCGCGCCAAGGTTCTGGCCAAGATTACCGGCGATGCGCGGCTGCAATCATTTGGCCAATCCACCTCGCCGTTCGTGGCCCTGCGCAAGATGATCGGCGCGTCGGCGCGGGTGATGGCGGTGATGGCGCGCGTCGATGGCGCGGCATCTTCGCCCGGCGTGCGCGGCATGATCGGCGAGATCGACGACGCGGGTTTAAGGGCCCGGGGGGCGATGGTTTTGGCGCCGCGGGTGGGGTGGTGGTAGTGTGCAAGCACGTCCGCTGAACGTGCTTGCACGTCCTTTGAAATTGGCTTATTGTTCGCCATGCTTCGCCGTACCCAAACACCAATAACCATCCGGTCTAACCGCGCCGCCGCCCGTTTGGCGGTACTGACCCGCAGCGGCCGAAGCCAAGCCGCCGTTATCGAAGACGCGCTCGATCGCATGCCGATCCCGCAAGCGGACGATGAATTGGCGCGCCGGATAGCCGAGGTCGAATTGATCTTAGACCGCACGTCGGCTCGAAATATTCCCTCCATGGCCGAGTTTGACGCGAGCGAATACGACGAATACGGCAATCCGCGGTGATTGTGGATACCTCAGCTCTGGTCGCCGTCGTGCGGCGCGAAGACGGTTACGAGTCGATCCTGAGGGCGATGTTGGCTGAAACCGGCTTTATTCCTGCGCCCGTCTTGGTGGAATTCCACCGCGTCACGGGTCTAGCAGGGAATGCCGTCGATCCTGATGCCGAGGCGTTGGTTGACAAGATAACGGCGGCGTCCGTCGAAATCGCACCGTTTGCGCCGGCAGCGGCGATGGCGGCGTGCCGCGCCAACGCATTATTCGGTTCCGGTGGGGGACGTGGCGGGAAACTGAATATGCTTGATTTGATGGTCTACGGCGTCGCGAAGGTGTCCGCGCGACCGATCTTGTGCACGGGCAAGGAATTTCGCGCCACTGATGCGCTGATTCATCCGGCGAGCCGAGGACGTTGAATGATGTCTCCGCGACGCTTGGACGCGAAGGTTTGGCGTGGGCGATTTTGAGCGCCGCCACCGACGTGGCTCTGCCCACGCCCGGGGCGACGGTTTTGGCGCCGCGGGTGGGGTGGTGAGGAAACGGCGGCTGTGAGCGGCGATGGCGGCGCCGCGCGCGGAAAAGACGCCTTGCGGCGCCAGGATTGGCGTTCCGCGGCGCAATTGCTGAGCGCGATCCCGCCCGGCGAGGCGTCGGTGGAAAATTACCTCGACCTGGCCCTGGCCTATCGCATGCAGAGCAATATGAGCGCCGCGGTCGCGGCGCTCGACGCCGCCCTGGTGTTGGAGCCGCGCAATTTCCTGGCCTTGCTCTCCAAGGGGGCGGTGTTGGAGCGGCTCAATCGCGCCAAGGAGGCCGCCGGGGTTTACAAAAACGCCGTGGCCGTGGCCCCGCCGCCAGACATTTTGCCGGCGTCGCTGACCGCGCCCCTCGCCCGCGCGCGCGCGGTGGCGCGCGGCCACGCCGAGGCCCTGGCCGCGCACCTACGCGCCGGCGTCGCGCCACTACGCGAACAGTTTGCCGGCCAGGATTTGGATCGTTTCGACGAGAGCGTCGCCATCTACGCCGGACTCGCGCGTCCCTATACGCAAGAGCCCTTGCTGCTGCACTATCCCCGTCTGCCGGCAATCCCGTTTTACAACCGCGAATTGTTCCCGTGGCTTGCCGATCTGGAGGCCGCGACCCCCGTTCTGCAAGCCGAATTGGCCGGCGCCATGGCGGCGGGGGCGGGCGACTTCGCGCCCTATATCGCTTTTCCCCCCGGGGTCCCGGTCAACCAGTGGGCGGCGCTCAACCATTCGCGCGCCTGGAGCTCGTTCTTTCTATGGCGTGACGGCGTTCGCCAGGAAAGCGCGTGCGCTCTATGTCCGCGCACGACCGCCTTGCTAGCGTCATTGCCGATGTCCGACCAGCCCGGCTTCGCCCCCACCGCGATGTTCTCGATATTGGACGCCAAGACCGCGATTCCTCCGCACACCGGTTCGGCCAATACACGTCTGATCGTGCACTTGCCGCTCGTTCTGCCGGGACCGGCGCGGTTTCGGGTCGGCGCCGTGACGCGCCCGTGGGCCATGGGCGAGGCCTGGGTGTTCGACGACACCATCGAACACGAAGCCTGGAACGATAGTGATCAACCCCGCACAATTCTGATTTTCGATATTTGGAACCCTCTACTGTCCGCGGCCGAACGAGCGCTGATCAGCGCCATGATGACCGCCAAAAACGCGTTTCAGGCGGTGGGCTGAGGGCTTGATACAGTGATCGCGCGACTTTCGGCATCGCCGCACCTCTTGCCTTTGCGATTTGATCGGGCGTTGAGTTCAGTCAATCTCTTGGCGCTGGACGAGGAAGCCTACGCCGCCGCGAGTTTTTTGGACGAACGGCTATTGGTCGGCGCGGGTGAAGAAATCTGGGCGCCGTGGAGCGAGATTGAGGGCGCCGCCGCCGGACTCGGGGGCGATAGCGATTATATTTTCCATATGGGTCATGTCGGATCGACTCTCGTCTCGCGGCTGCTGGGGAGAAGCGAGCGGATTTTCTCGTTGCGCGAACCGGCCGCGCTGCGAACGCTGGCTCCAATGCGGTTCGACGCGGCGACGTCGCGCCGTCTGGAGACCCTTCTGCGGCTCTACGCCAGGGTCTGGCGCCCCTCGCAGCGAAGTCTGGTCAAAGCCACCAGCTTCGTCAGCGAAATCGGCCCGGCGATGATGGCCCGATCGCCAACGTCGAAAGCGATTTTGATGTTCGTCGGGCCGGAGGCTTATATGGCCACGATACTCGCCGGCGCGGCCAGTTTGCCGGAACTTCCGCGCGTAACGCCCGCTAGGCTGGAGCGCCTGCATCGCCGGCTCGGCGGCGTCTTTTGGAAGGCCGAAAACTTAACGGTGGGCGAAAGCGCCGCCCTGGGTTGGACCTGCGAAATTTGCGCTTTGGCGAGCGTCGCGAGCGCCTTTCCGCATAGCGTGCTATGGCTGGACTTTGACCGATTTCTGCAACGACCCCGGGAGGGCTTGGCTGCGGCCCTCGCGCGCCTGCACGGTGAAGCGCGCGAAACGGACGTCAACGCCATGCTCACGAGTGATGATCTTACGCGCTATGCCAAGGCGCCGCAGCACCCGTTCGACGCCGACACTCGTCGCCGCGTTCTCGACGATGCCCTGCGCGATCACCGTCGCGAAATAGACCATGGTCTGGCCTGGATTAACGCCGCCGCCGCCGCCCACCCGTCGATCGCCGCCGCCACGCGCTTGGCGGCCGGCGGGCGGACGATCTGAACTTATTCGGATTCGCCCCATATCCGCCGAAGATTGTTGCGCACGTATTGCAGGCGGGTGCGGTTGTCCCAACTCATGTTAAACCCCTCGAGGGCGGCGATTTCATCGAGATGGTAGAGCATGTCGCGGCAGGCGGGGTCGGGGATCATGCTTTCGATAAAGGTGAGCCCGACCAGCCGCTCGCCCGCCGTCACCGGCTTGACCTCGTGCAAGGTGTTGGACGGATAGACCACGGCGGCGCCCGCCGGCGCCTTAAACGCCATGGTCGCCGTGCCGAGGGTGATCGACAGTTCGCCGCCTTGATAGGTTTCGGGCGGCGCGATGAACAGCGTGCAGGAAAGATCCGAGCGCAAGGGCCGTTCACCCAGCGCCATAAAAGCGGCGTCCGAATGCACCCCATAGTTCATTCCCGGAATGTATTTGGCCAGCATCGGCGGCGCCATGATTCGCGGATAGGCGAAGTTACGAAACGGCTCGCTCCGCTGAAGCGCCATTGCCATCAGCTTGGACGATTCACGGTAAGCCGCATCCGCATGGTCGATTTGAAGATTGTTTTTCACCGTCGAATGCGGGCTAGACGCGCGGCCGTCGGCGAACCGCGCCGTTAAGGCCAGCGTCCGCAAACGCGCAAGCTCATCGGCGGTTAAGACGTCGGGCAGTTCTAGAAACATGCGGTCACCAGAATTTCGCCAAAATACCTGCCGTGAGGGCGTCAGTCGACGGGATAGCCGAAGGCATCAACCCACGGTTTCAGCAGTGGTAACACAGGGGCCAACTGAGCTCGATAGTTTCGCCAGTGGCCAACGCCATCCTTGCTCAAGCCTTTGGCGAGCTGAGAGGAACTGGGAGTCGCAACGAGCCCGGCGCGGTCGGAAAAAGTCAACAGCGCCGGGTCCCATGACGCGCCGATGAAGGCGCAGATAGCGCGCGTCTCACCTTCGAAGTCATTGACCATATCTTCATGGCGCTGAACCCTGAGATTAAGGTCGAGTTTTTGTTGATAGACCGCCATCAACGTCATTGTTAGATCGTAGAGCCGCGCGGCTCCGTCGAGACTCAGAAGGTCTATTGTGGTTGGATTGATGACAAACTGACGACGGAAACAGCTTAACACCACGTCTCGGGGATCGCGATGCAGAAACAAGGTTCGGGCGCCTGGAAACAATTTGGCGATTAACGGCAGGGCCAGCATATTCATAGGCATCTTGTCGACAACGCGTTGGCCGTCTGCTCCGCCAAGAGCGCGGACTCGTTGCCAGTAAACCTCGCGCCAATGGGCGACGGCCTGTGCATCCAGCTTCCCTAGTCGATCAAGTGCATCGTTTCCGCCGAAAAAATGTCGGGTCGCCTCGCCCAGCGGATCGCTTTCATCCAGGCTTAATATGTTCGGGTGTCGCGCAAGAACTTGGGCCGCCAGTGTGGTGCCAGACCGCGGAAAGCCGACGACAAAAATCGGGTCGCCGCCGTCCGCGGCCGCCGATTTGTCGGGTCGCCAGGTATCGGCGTCGACCCTGCCGAAATAATCGATGAGACGTCCCGCGAGCACCGAAGATGTTTCCCGACCGGACTCCGCGAAATTTGGCAAAAAACTGCTTTGCAGGGTCTGCGCGCCTGCCTCATAGGCTGTAAAGGCTTCGCCAAAACGGGCGAGCTGATCAAGGGTGTCTCCTAGACGCTGGCTGGCGATCGCCCTCTCGTGCGGCGTCGGTCGGGTAGATTCAAGCAGCGCCCGAATCCGTTTTTCAGCGACCGCAGCGTGGTTACCGGCAAGATCGACATCTGCCATCGCCATTGTCGCCGCCGGCTGCAACGGGTCGTGCGCGAGCGCTTCGGTCGCCCGCGCTTGCGCGCCCGTCCAGACGCCGGCCCGCGCAAGGTCGCGAGCTGCGCGTTG
>JANXWN010000045.1 GCA_025351125.1 Caulobacteraceae bacterium
CCGGTGTACAAATTGTTTAGAAAGCCTTGGCGGGAGCGGTGCGAGAAGCCGAGCTTCAAACCCGCGGTATCGGCGATTGGGGCGTTGAAAATCAGCTTTTCGGTGTTTTGGTTATAGTCGCCATAACCGACGTCAAGGCTGAGACCCCAGGCGTGAGTGGGTCTGCTGCGGTGAATGCTGATGGCTCCGGCGGTGGTATTTTTGCCGTAGAAAATTCCCTGCGGCCCGCGGTCGATCTCGACCTGCGAGATATCGAAGGCGTCGATCAATTGGGCGGTGTTGGTGCCGATGACCACATCGTCGATCAACAAGCCAACCGCGGGATTTTGCCCCTTTTCGATGTCGGAATAGCCAAGGCCGCGAATATAAATCGCCGACGATCCGGCCCCCGCGCCCACCCGCCCGATTTCCACGTTTGGCGCTATGCCACCGAGATCTTCGATCGTGCGGGGCTTGATGGTTTCCAACTGTCGGGCGCTGACGGCGGTCACGGCGATCGGAACCTCCTGCAGTTTCTCATCCGTTCGACGGGCGGTGACGATCACTTCTTCCGGCTTGGCGGCGGTGGTCGCCGCCTCGGCGGTGGCGCTGGTATGCGCGCCGAAAATCAAAATAGCCGCCGTTCCGCAAAACAGTGATAGGCGCAAACCGGTATTAGACGTGGTCATCAAAATCCTTCCCTTGAGGCAGGAATTCATCTGGCGCGGAACTCCGCCGACAACCTGCCGGGCCGCAAAAGGAGAGACTCGCAAAAGAAGTCAAGCGTGATTGTTAAAGGCACAAAGGGAGGTTTTATCTCGCATAAACAGCAAGAATCTCGGCAACCGTTGATATTGAGGTGACGAACAGGCGCTTGGCGGGACATCAAGGGGCGAGGAGCGAATAAATGCCGCACAACGAGGTGAGGACCGCATGGCGTCCGCTCGGCTACCTTCTCAGCCAAGCCATTCGTTTAATCCCGACCTGTTGCAAAATCCCCACGGCGACACAGTCGCTTGCGCGATCAAGCGCCGGTGTTTTCGCGAACCGCGATGTCTCGCCGGCGACCTCTGATCGATCACGCGGGTTAGGGGCGGTCATGCGCTTTCAGCCAGTCGATTATGATCGCATTGACCGCGTCGGCCTTTTCCAGATGCGGCATGTGACCAGCGTCGTCGATCCACACCATCTTCGCCGCGGCCCCCAATAGCGCCGGGTCGACAATGCCGACGATAAGGTCGGCCTTCGAGGCGATGACCATGGTTGGCGGAAGGGCGGCGACCTCGCCGCGCAGGTGCGCCGCCTCCACGCCGTCAAGCAGATGCCGGCGAATCGCGGACAACGCTTCCTCGACCCCATCGAGGCGCTTAAATTTCAGCACATCGTCGACCATTTCCTTGCTGACCATGGCCGGATCGCTGAGCAACATCTCCATGTAGGGTTTGAGATCGCGGGCGCGCCCGGCCTCGATCACGCCGGTCAGAAAGGCCTCGGACACGCCGGTTGATGAAAAGCCCGCCGGCGCGATCAGTACGGTGGAGGCCGCCAGAGCCGGATGATCGATCGCGATCCGCGCCACCACGGTAGCGCCGAGAGAATGGCCCACAAGGTGGGCGCGGACGACGCCAAGGCTTTGCAACGCCGCGTAAACCGTGTCGGCCAAGGAGTGCAGTGAGCCGTCACCGACCTCTTTGGACGAACCGCCATGCCCCGGCAGGTCAAGTGCGATCACCGGCCCGTGCGCCGACAAGGCTTCGATATTGAACAGCCAGTTGTTGAGGTCGCCAGCATAACCATGGATCAATACGATCGGGGTTCCCTCGGCAGGGCCGGCGCGACCAATGCGGATACCGCGGCCCGCCGCCTCGACGGTAGAGAGTTGCAGCGCCTGCTGGCCCTCGCCATCGGGCTCCGCGGGCGTAAAGCTGGATTGAAAATCGGCCACAAAGGCGTCGATATCGCGGTCGTCGATGTCCAGCCCCGCGACAACGCCGATCAACGCGCCGACCACTAAGGTCTCCCCCGGCCCAGCCACGATCCGCCGCAATACGCCCGCGACCGGGCTTTCGCATACATTGGTGATCTTAGATGTCTCGATATCGACTAAGTCATCGCCCTCGGCGACGGTCGCGCCTTCCGTTTTCCACCAGTCGATAATCACGCCCTCCTGCATAGAGAGCCCCCATTTGGGCATTCGAACGGGTGTGATCTCGGACATTAATAGAGCCTCTGAGGCGTGATGATCGCTAGGTTTTAAGCGTTACCGGCGAGATCCGCGGCCGGCGCTTGCATCGAAAAATCGGAAATAGGGGCGGGGACCCTGATGACAAGATAAGGTCGTGGGCTAAAAAAAATCAAGCGTGACTGCTTAAATTCACTTGCGCCGCGGGTTGGGGGCGTGATTCCTTGGCGCTGATCGTGTAGTGTTGGCCGAGCCGCCGCACGATCGGGGTGATCGCCCCTCGCGCCGTTTTTTCCGCGGCTTAGAACTACCGCGCGGCGGCTCTCGTTGGCCAGGAGATTTTGATGACCAAAATGCTCGATACCCAGGATCTCGCCGCCATGATCAAGGCCGGCATGGCCCATGCCAAGGCGCACACCATCGAAAAAGCGCCCAGCGTTCTCAAACTACCGGCCGCCCGTTATTTCGATCCGGCGATCTTCGCCGCCGAGCTTGACCGCATCTTTAAGCGGGTGCCCCTGCTGTTGGCGGTCACTGCCGAACTGCCCAAGCCGGGGGACTTCAAGAGTATGGTCGCGGTCGGCGTTCCGGTGCTGTTGGCCAGGGGCCAGGATGGCGTGGTGCGGGCGTTTATCAACTCGTGCAGCCACCGAGGCACCAGCGTGACGACAGAGCTCGCTGGCAATGCGCGCCGGTTTGTATGCCCCTACCATGGCTGGACCTTCACCCAGAAGGGTGAATTGATGGGCATAGCGTCGGCCGACGACTTTGGAGAGATCGACAAGTCCTGCTACGGACTGACGCCGTTGCCGGTCACCGAACGCGGCGGCATGATCTGGGGGATCGTCGATCCCAAGGCGCGTTTAAGTTTCGACGCCTTTCTATCCGGCTATGACGCGCTCTTGGCGCATTTCGGGTTTGAAAACTGGCATTTGTTCTCCAGCCGCGTAATTCCGGGGCCGAACTGGAAGATCGCCTACGACGGCTATTTGGATTTCTACCACCTGCCGGTTCTGCACAAAAACACCTTCGGCGAGGACATGTTCAACCAAGCTTTGTATTACGCCTGGGGCCCGCATCAGCGCGTTCAGGCGCCGAGCCCCGAATTGCTCGACTTCGAAAACCGCCCCGAGGACGAGTGGACGGTCGAATCGATGATGACCGGCGTATGGACCATTTTCCCGCACGTCTCCATCGCGAGTTTTCAAGGGGGGGGGCGGTCGGTGATGATCTCACAACTTCTCCCCGGCCCGACGGTTGATCAGTCCTTCACCACCCAGCTCTATCTAATGGAAAAGGCGCCCAATGCGGTCGAGGCGGCGGAAGCCGAGGCCCAGTTTAAGTTCCTCGAACACGTCGTGCGCGACGAAGACTACGCGACCGGCCTTCGCCAGCAGGAAGCGCTTAAAAACGGTGGTCGCGAGCATGTCCTGTTCGGCCAAAACGAGGGCGGCGCACAGCTTTTTCACCAATGGGTTGATCGCCTGATCGCCACCGACGACGCCGATTTGGAGCAATTGTTCGCCGACCAAGTGCGATGGCTCCCCGGGCAGGACTCGAACCTGCGACCCGGCGGTTAACAGCCGCCTGCTCTACCAACTGAGCTACCGAGGAATATGGCTATCGCGCAAGGCGCGGCTCTTACGACGGGTTGCGCGGGCGTGCAAGTCGGAGTGATGTAACTGTCACACAGATCGGCCATACCCGGCGACCACAAGCTTTATGGAGAGATACAAATGACGGTGCGATGCACTCCCATTCACGCGCGACGCACTCTGGCTTGGGCCCTCGTCCTGGCGACGGCGCTGGCCGGAATGGCGGTGGCCGCGAAGGCCCAACCGGCGATCGAAGGGGTGCCGCGTTATAAGCACGTCGTCGTCATCATCGAGGAAAACAAGGACTTCGGTCAGATCATGGATCCGGCCACTGCGCCCAACATCGCTAGACTGGCCAAAACCTATGGCCTGGCGACGCAGTTTTTCGGTGAGGTCCACCCGAGCGAGGGCAATTATGTCGCTCTTCTGGGCGGCGACACCTTCGGCATTCACGACGACGACGCGGTCATTTGCAAGGCCGGATCGGTCGATCCGACCTGCCCGGGCGCCGGGCAGGTCGGTTATGCCGACCACAGGGTCAGCGAGCCGCATCTGGGCGATCAACTCGTCGCCGCCCGCATGACCTGGAAAGGTTATTACGAGGACCTGCCGGCGCCCGGCTCCATGGCCTATGTATTTGATCCCCATGCCTATATCGCTGATCCCCATTCCGAAAACGCCCCTCACCCGCTGGCCTATTACGCCCAGAAGCATTCGGGCTTCCTCAACTTCGCCTCGGTGCAAAACGATCCGGACCGCGCCAAGCACATTGTCGGGTTTGATCAGTTTGAGGCCGATCTTGCCGCCGACGCCCTGCCGAGCTTTGCGTTGATCGTGCCCAATCAGTGTAACGAGATGCACGGCCTGCATGGCGCGGGGACGCCGGCCGATTGCGATATCCTGCAGACCGGTCCGCTGATCAGACGCGGCGATGCGGAAATCGGCGATCTGGTAACGCGGCTGCAAGCGACTGCGGCTTGGAAATCGAAGGATAATATGGCGATCATCCTGACCTTCGACGAAGGCTCGCAGGGATCGCGTCTGGGGTGTTGCGCGGTGACGCCCGACGCACCGTCAAATTTCGGCGGCGGACATATCCCGACCTTAGTGATCACCAACCACGGCCCGCGCGGCGCCGCCGATCCTACGCCTTACAACCACTATTCATTGTTGCGCACGATGGAGGACGCGTTCGGCATCACCACGCACCTGCGCCACGCCAACGACTCGGCCTTGGGCGTGCGGGCGATGTCGCCGTTGTTTCACACCGCCGACGGCGGCAGGTGACCTAACGGATATTGCCCCGAGCCCTGGTGATCGGCATAGTTTGGGTTGACGCGCTGAACGCAATGACGCCTCGCGAGGAAACCGGCCTATGAAGACCCGCATCACCGAAATGTTCGGCATCGAGCATCCAATTATCCAAGGTGGCATGCATTACGTGGGCTTCGCCGAGCTGGCGGCGGCGGTGTCGAACGCCGGAGGGCTGGGGATCATCACCGGCCTCACGCAGCCCACGCCCGCGGATCTTGCCAAGGAAATCGCGCGATGCCGGGATATGACCGACAAGCCGTTCGGCGTGAATTTGACCTTCCTACCGGTCATGGCCGCGCCCGACTATCCCGGCTATGTGAAGGTCATCATCGATGGTGGCGTCAAGGTCGGCCTGCCACGTGAAATCGCACACCAGCTTGCCGCGCAAACCGTG
>JANXWN010000355.1 GCA_025351125.1 Caulobacteraceae bacterium
GGCCCAATCTCAAGCGGGTCTATCTGCTCATCGACGCCCGTCACGGCCTCAAGCCGCCGGACGCCGAGGCCCTTGACGCGCTCGATAAGGCGGCGGTGTCTTATCAAATCGTTCTGACCAAGGCGGACAAGATCAAGCCCGCCGAAGCCGCTGTCACGGTGGCCGCCACCTTGGCCGCCATCGCGAAGCGCCCGGCGGCGTTTCCACGCGTTTTGGCGACGTCTGCCGAAAAAGGCGACGGCCTCGCCGAGCTACGCGCCGAGATCGCCGCCGCGGCTTTTGCATGAGACGTCTTGGACCGCTTTCGCATGACAAGCGCGGCCCCAGCGGTTAAGGCGCGCGCATGACGCAAACCCCAGACGAGCCCGGTTGGGCAACCGCCAAGACCCTTGCCGAGGCCCTCCCCTATATTCAGGTGCACGACAACGCGACGGTGGTGATCAAATACGGCGGCCACGCCATGGGCGAAGAGGCCGTGGCGAAGCTGTTCGCGGCCGATGCTGTTTTGCTGCGCCTGCTGGGCATGCGACCGGTGGTGGTGCACGGCGGCGGACCGCAAATTTCACGGATGTTAGACCGCGCCGGCGTCAAATCGACCTTCGTCGACGGCCTGCGGGTCACCGACGCGGCGACCATGGAAGTCGCCGAAATGGTCCTTTCCGGCGCCATCAACAAGGAAATCGCGAACTGGATCACCAAGGCTGGGGCCACCGCCGACGTGCGCGGCGTGGGGCTGTCGGGTAAGGACGCGGGTATAATGACCGTCGAAAAGGCCAAGCGCGCCCGCGCGGTGGTCGGTTCGGCTATCGAAGAGGTCATCGACCTGGGCTTTGTCGGCGATCCGACCCGCGTCGACCCCAAATTGATCCGCAGTCTGATCGATGGCGAAGACCACTACATCCCGGTGATCGCTCCGATCGGCGTCTCCGAGGACGGCCAGACCTACAACATTAACGCCGACACCGTGGCCGGGGCCTTGGCGGGCGCGCTTTTGGCCAAACGGATGCTGTTGCTGACCGACGTCGCCGGCGTGTTGGACGCCAAGGGCGAACTGGTCCGCCAATTGACCGTGGCGCAAGCGCGCGCCGCCATCGCCGACGGCGTCGCCACCGGCGGCATGATTCCCAAGCTGGAAACCGCTATCGCGGCGGTTCAAGCTGGGGTCGAGGCGGTGGTGATCCTGGACGGTCGGCGGCCGCACGCCATGCTGGTCGAGCTATTTACCGAGCACGGCGCGGGAACCTTGGTGAAGGCGTGAGCGGCGCGGACCTCATCCATATCGATACATGGCTGTTTGATCTGGACAATACCCTTTACCCGCTGGAATCTGGCATCGCCGCGCAGATGGACGAGAAGATTACCGACTATGTCGTCGCCCTCACCGGCTCCGATCGCACCGCCGCGCGCGCGCTGCAAAAACGCTATCTGGCCGACTATGGCACGACACTGAACGGTCTGTTGCTGCACCATCGGGTCGAGCCTGCGGACTATCACGCTTTCGTCCACGATCTGGCCTTGGACGGCATTGCGCCCGCCGCTGACTTGCGGGCCGCGGTGGCGCGCCTGCCGGGCCGACGCTTGATATTCACCAACGCCGACGACCGCCACGCCGCGCGGGTGCTGGACCATTTGGATTTGGCCGATTTGTTTGAGGGCGTCTTTCATATCGGCTCGTCGGACTATCGGGCGAAACCGCAACCGGCGGCCTATGCGGCCCTGGTCGCGGCCCACGCCATCGCGCCCCGGTCGACCGCCTTCTTTGAAGACTCGGAACGCAATCTTGAACCGGCGGCGTTGATGGGTATGACCACGGTTCTCGTCGGCGCGCACGCCGCGGAGTCGACCGCGCCTTTCGTCCATTACCGTACACAGCATTTAGCGTCGTTCCTCCGCGCCGCGCACGTAAGGGATACCTAGCCACATGACCGACGTGTCGCTGGCCGATCTGAAAACCGAAATCGACGCGGGGTGGGCGGCGCGCGCCGTGGTCACGGTCGATACGCGCGGTCCCTTGCGAACCGCCGTCGAGGAATCCATCCTTCGCCTCGACGCCGGCCAAGCCCGGG
>JANXWN010000074.1 GCA_025351125.1 Caulobacteraceae bacterium
CGATCGCAGAGGTGCGAAAGTGGGCCTTGCCCTCACGATCACCCTCGGCCTGCTGTTTACCTCGATCCAGGCCTATGAATATAACCACATCCTGACCCACAAACTGTTCTACGGCCCCGAGGCGGCTAATTCAGGCTTGTACGGCTCGGCCTTTTTCATGGCGACCGGTTTCCATGGTTTTCATGTGATCATCGGCACCATCTTTTTGACAGTGTGTTTGATCCGTCTGCTGCGCGGCGCTTTTACACCAAAACAGCACTTCGGATTCGAGGCCGCCGCTTGGTATTGGCATTTCGTTGACGTCGTGTGGCTGTTCCTGTTCTCGTTCCTTTACGTCATCTTTGGCGCCGGTTGGGGGCATTGACGAGCGGAGAAACGGTTGATCCCTTCCTCACCGGCGCGCGCGGCCAGCGTCCGCGTTGCGGTCGCGCCCGCCGGTTTAGCGGATTTTTGACGGTCGCCGCGCAGCACCGACGCGACGAGACGCCGTGAGACGATTTCCCGTCGGGCTGACCGTCACGGCTCTGATCGCTTTTGCCATCCTGATCGGTTTGGGCGCTTGGCAGGTGCGCCGGCTCGCCTGGAAGCAGGGCGTTCTGGCCAAGATCGGGGCCCTAAAGTATGCGGCGCCGACGCCGATCAGCACGCTGACCGGTAAGATGGCGGGCGGCGAGGATGTGAGTTTTGTGCGGGTCCGCGTCGTTTGCCGGCCACCCGTGGGCTTCGTTCGGCCCATTTATCGCTATGCCGTTCACGACGGACGGGTGGCGTGGCGGGCGATCAGCCCCTGTCTTTTCGTTGACCCGGCGTATGATGGTATCATGGTGGATCGCGGCATTGTCGAGCGCTTGACCGGGTCGATGGTCCCGACGGGCGCGGCGGGCGCGGGGCCGGCCGCCGTCAGCGGCGTCCTGCGCGTCGTGGGCGGCAAGCCGGTGTTTGATTCCGACGCCATCGCATCGTCTGGTGACGTCTTGACGGTGCGGATCGTTGATCGAGACGCTCTGCTCAAGATGGCGGACACGGTCGGCCTGCGGCGCCCCGCGCCGTATCTCCTCGCGGCCGAAAGCGAAACGCCGGCGCCGACGGGTATTTCACCAGCGGCCCTTCCGTCGGACATCCCCAATAACCACCTTGTTTATGCCCTGACCTGGTTTGCCTTGGCGGGAATTCTGGCCTGGTTCTATGGCGCCCTGGTTTGGCGACGGATGATGACGACATGAACTACATCTCCACGCGCGGAGGCGCTGCGCCGGTCGGGTTTTTGCAGGCTTTGCTGGCCGGCCTGGCGCCGGACGGGGGGCTTTACGTGCCACAAGTTTGGCCGCGTATTAGCCCGGACGAGATCGCCGAATACGCCGGCCGTCCCTATGCCGCGGTTGCCGCCGATATTTTCGGGCGGTTCGTCGGCGACGAGATCGCGCCCGCCGATCTGCAAAGCTTATGCGCGGACGCCTACGCCGATTTCGATCATCCGGCGGTGACGCCGCTGGTGCAGACGGCGTCGGGCGAGTTCCTATTGGAGTTGTTTCACGGCCCGACTCTGGCGTTCAAAGACGTCGCCATGCAAATCCTGGCGCGATTGTACGAATACGCCCTGGCGCCGCGCTCCCGCACCTTGACCATCGTTTGCGCCACCTCCGGCGACACCGGCGGCGCGGCCGTCGAGGCGTTCAAGGGGCGGGCGAACGTGCGCATCGTCGCCTTATTCCCCGAGGGCAGAATATCCGAGGTTCAGCGTCGATTTATGACCACCGGCGCGGCGGCCAACGCGCGCGCCGTCGCTATCGGCGGAGATTTCGATGATTGCCAGGCGATCGTTAAGGCGTTGTTCAGCGACGCGGCCTTCTGCCGCGAAATTGACCTTTCCGGGGTAAACTCGATTAATATTGCCCGCATTATCGCCCAGTGCGTGTACTATTTTACCGCCGCCGTCGCCGTGGGAGCCCCGGATCGGACGGTGCAGTTCGCCGTGCCCACGGGCAATTTTGGCGATGCCTTCGCTGGCTACGTGGCCCGGCGGATGGGCTTGCCGGTGGACAAGATCACCATCGCCACCAACAGCAACGACATTATCGCGCGGGCGTTACAAACCGGAACCTATCAGCGGGGCGCGGCGACGGCGACGCAAAGTCCAGCGATGGATATCCAGGTCGCCTCGAATTTCGAGCGCCTCTATTTCGAGTGCGCAGGACGCGACGCGGCGGTTACGGCGGCGGCGTTCGAGAGCTTCGCGGAGTCGGGCGTCATCGATATCCCGCATAATATCTTGGCCGGAATGCGCGACATCTTTACCGGCGTCGCGGTCAGCGAGGCGCAAACCAGCGCAACTATGGCGCTTGTCTGGCGCGAAACCGGTGAAATGATGGATCCCCATACCGCCGTCGGCGTGGCCGGTGGACGGACGGCGCGTTCGCCCGGCTGCACGCCTCTCATCATCCTCTCGACCGCTCACGCCGCGAAATTTCCTGAAGCGGTGCTGCAGGCGACGGGCGTCGCGGCCACCCCGCCGCCCTCGGTGGTCAATCGCATGAGCTTGCCAGAGCATTACGACCGCTTGCCTGCCGACATCGAGGCAGTCAAAACATATCTGCGCGCCTTCGCCGGACAGATCGAATGACCCTCGTTCCAGCGCGGCATACCCTGAAAAACGACGTGACGCTGATTTGCGATCCGGTCGCGGGCTACGAAACCCTGGCGCTAAGCGTGGTCGCCGGACGGGGCGCGCGCTGGGAGGACGCGGCGCAATCAGGCTGGTCGCACCTGTTGGAGCACATGGTTTTTAAGGGTGCAGGCGGCCGTTCGGCCCGCGATATCGTCGAGGCAATCGAAAACCAGGGAGGCCAGCTCAATGCCGCCACCGGTCATGAACGCACGAGCTTTCAAGTGCGCGCCTTGCGCGGTGGCTTGCCCTTGGCCATGGCCATAACCGCCGACCTCGTTCAGCGCCCTGCCCTATCCGACGACGAGTTGGCGCGCGAAAAGCAGGTGGTGCGGCAGGAGATTGCCGAGGCCGCCGATACGCCCGACGATCAAGTGTTCGAGAGCGCGCAAGCCGCCGCCTTCGCCGATCAGGCCCTCGGAAGACCGATTCTCGGCTCTCCCGAGGGCTTGGCGGCGGCGACGCCGATCGGCTTGGAGGCCTGGCGGGCGGCGCTTTATGCGCCAGAGCGCTTAGTGATCAGCGTGGCCGGCGCGGTGGACGAGGACGCCTTTTTGCGTTTCGCGGAGCAGTATTTCGCGGCGGCGACGCGAACGGGGACCCCGGACGCCGCGCCAGCGACCTTCCAAGGGGGCGTCGTTGTCGAATCGCGTAAACTGGAGCAAGCCCACCTGGTGTTTTTGCTGCCGGCGCCAGGCGTGGCCGACAGCGATCGCTGGTCTTTGCGCCTGTTTGCCGAGATGCTCGGCGGCGGCATGTCGTCGCGCTTATTCCAAGAAGCACGCGAGCATCTGGGCCTGGCCTACGCCATCGACGCCTATGCCGACGTTTACGCCGACATCGGCGCCCTAGGAATTTACGCCGGTTGCGCGGCTAAGGATGCTGGACGTCTGGCGCAGGTCGCCGCCGCCGAAGTCCGGGGACTGGCGGCGCGCGTTGAGCCGGGCGAGCTGGCGCGCGGTAAGGCGCAGCTGAAGGCGTCCTTGTTCATGGGCCGCGAATCCCTGCTGGCCCGCGCGGAACAGGCCGCCGGGCAACATCTCGCCTATGGCCGTTTGCTGCCGACCGCCGAAATAGCCGCCGCCATCGATGCGGTTACGCCACGCGACATCGCCACCCTGGGAGCGCGTTTGTTGGCGCCCGGCCGTTGCGCTGTAAGTGTCCTGGGCCCCAAATCGGCCGCCGCCGCCGCCGCGCGCTTCGAGTCGGCGCTGTTCGGTTAGAAGGCGCGCCATCAAAAGATCGCTGCCCGGCTGTCAGCGCGATGACGTCCTACCGAGATACGGCGGGCGAAAGCTCAGCGGTATCGAGCAAGGCTTCCCACATCATCGAGCCTTTGAGTTCGATCAGGATAAAGTCTTCATGTGCCGCGCGTTCGGCGTCGGTCACGCGGGGGGCCAGAGGGCGGCTGCGCAGTCCGTAAGCGTTAAGCGCAACCGCGCCGTCGGCGGCGTCCACCGTCGTCGGCAGCGTAAAGTCCAGGCTCTTTTCGCGTCCGCCGCAGAGTTCCAGATAGACTTCGGCCAGAAGTTTAGTGTCGATCAGCGCGCCGTGTTTTTCTCGTTCAGCGAGAGATATCTTGAATCGCTGGCATAGGGCGTCGAGGGAATTGCGCAGCCCTGGAAACCGCTTTTGAGCCATTGGAAGGGTGTCGATCCAACGCCCGTGATGAATTGGATCCAAGCCGGCCCGTCCCAATTCGTGATTTATAAACGAGCGGTCGAAGGCGGCGTTGTGCGCGATCAGGCTCGCCTCGCCGATGAAATCCAAGAATGCCGGCGCGACATCAGCATGCCCAAACAGCGGCTTATCCGCCAAAAAGGCTTCAGACAGGCCATGAACTTTTTCCGCTTCCGCCGGCATGTCGCGTTCGGGATTGATATAACAGTGGAAATGCCGACCGGTAGGTAAATAATCGTAGAGTTCGATGCAGGCAATTTCGACGATGCGATCGCCCTTTTTCGGGTCGAGGCCGGTCGTTTCGGTGTCGAGAACGATTTCACGCGTCATCGTCAAACGTTCGCCTGCTTTGTCCGTTCACGCAAGACGGCGATGATTTCATGAACGCGGGCGCGCGCCGCGTCGAGGCCGCGATCAGTGTCGATAACAAAATCGGCCCGCGCCCGTTTTTCGCTGTCAGGCGTCTGCGCGGCCAAAATGGCGTCCAATTTTTTCGCGGTGGCGCCAGGGCGCGCCAACACCCGGGCGCGCTGCACCTTGCTCGGCGCCGAGACCACGACCACGACATCAACGCCTTTTTCGCCGCCGGTTTCATACAATAAGGGGACGTCGAACACCACAAACGGCGCTCCGGAATCCTGCGCGGCCCGCATGAATTGCGCCCGGGCGGCACCCACCAGCGGCCACACGATGGCATTGAGCCGTTTCAGCGCCTCCGGATCGCCTAATACGCGATCGGACAACCGTTCTCGATCGACCACGCCGTCGCGGCTCACGCCGGGAAATGCCCGCTCCACCGGCCCCACCCCCGCGCCACCGAGCGAATACAGCGCGCGCACTTGGGCGTCAGCGTCAAAAATCGGGCAACCGGCGTCGGCGAACATCGCCGCCGTCGTCGATTTTCCCATGCCGATGGAGCCGGTCAATCCGACCTTAATCATTGGTCCACGACCCGCAAAAACGCCAGCAGCGGCAAGAGCGGCAGGCCAAGAATACCGAAATAGTCACCCTCGATAAGCGAGAACAACTGGATGCCCCGTCCCTCCAACAAATAGGCCCCCACGCTCGACAGCACGGCCGCGCCTTGATCCTCTAGATAGGCGTTCAGAAACGCATCATCAAACGGCCACATCGTCAGGCGCGCGGTCGCCACTGTGCTCCACAAGACAGCGCCGCCTTGGGCAACGACCGCGGCGCTATGCAGCGCATGGGTTTTGCCGCGCAGGCTGACCAAGGTTTTGCGCGCATCGGCCAGATCGACGGGCTTATCAAACAGCGCCCCATCCAAATCGAGGGTTTGGTCAGCGCCGAGCACCAGGCCGGCTCGACGACGCGACACGCTTTGGGCCTTCAGCGTGGCCAAGGCCAAAGCGATATCGCGTGGCGATGCGCCCGCGTCCAGCAGCGTTGCTTTTGGCCCGTGCTCGTCGATGCCGGGCGCCACCGCCTCGAAAGCCATTCCGGCAGCGCGCAAGAGGGCGTGCCGAGACGCGCTCGTGGAGGCGAGAATCAGCGGCGTCATCCCAACAGCTCGACATGACCGTGACCGCCGGAAATGATGTTGATAATCGCCGCGGCGGTTTCTTCGACCGAACGCCGCGTGACATCGATGACCGGCCAGCCTTCGCGCTCGAATAGTCGCCGGGCAGCCACGATTTCGCCGCGCACCGCTTCGG
>JANXWN010000078.1 GCA_025351125.1 Caulobacteraceae bacterium
ACCGCGAACAAGATCGTCCACCAGATCGTCAGATAGATGGCGACTCCACTTTCCAGGGTCATCTCAGTGGGCGTCCTGCGGGGTTTGCATCAACTCTACCAGAACGCCGCCCATATCTTTGGGGTGCAAAAAAATTACCGGAACGCCGTGCGCGCCGATACGCGGTTCGCCCGTTCCCAGCACGGTCGCTCCTTTGGCGCGCATCTCGTCACGGGCAACGATTATGTCTTGAACCTCAAAACAGACGTGGTGTTGACCGCCCTTTGGATTTTTGGCCAAAAACCCGTGAATGGGCGAGGCGTCGCCGTAAGGTTCGATAAGCTCGATCTGCGCGTTGGGCAGGTTGACGAAAGACACCCATACGCCTTGCTCGGGAAGTGCGCGTTTTTCGGTAATATCGGTGACCCCCAAAAAATCGCGATACAGCCTCCACGACTCCTCAATGGAGGGCGTCGCGACGCCGACATGATTAAGTTTTCCGATCATTCGCCGACACGTCCCTTATTCGTATTGATCTCCCTACACCCTCAACACCGTCGTTTCCACGATAGGACGGCGTTTCCAAATCCGAAACGCGGCTTTCTTGACCGCGCGCGACAGGGCGGCCTCGATCGCCGAGTCGTCATTGCATTCATCCGAGGATAACCGGTGAAAGGCGTGTCGCGCTTCGTCGGCCAAGTCATCGGCTGCGTCGCCGACGGAATAGTCGTCATCGCCCGGCATACCCAACGCTCGCACCTGCGGCCCAGACACCAGAGAGCTGCGTCCATCCAAAGCCACACTGACGGTCAACATCCCATTTGTCGCGGCGTGGCGGCGTTCGCGCAAGGCGTCGCCGTTTTCAGGCGTCACCACGCCGCCATCGACATATAGCCTACCGGCGGGAACCTCATCGATCACCATCGCGTCGCCGGGCGCTAGCCGCACCAGGTCGCCGTTTCGCGGCGCGAGGGCTTGACTGACCTGAAGATCCCGCGCGAAGGCGGCGTGCTCAAGCAAGTGGCGCCGTTCACCGTGCGTGGGAATAGCGATGGTCGGACGAGCCCATTGATACATCCGCCTCAACTCATCGCGGCACGGGTGGCCGGAAACGTGAATGCCGGGGTGATCACGTTCGGTGTAGAGACGTACGCCGCGATCGGCGAGTTTGTTCTGCAAATTGCGAATCGGGACGTCGTTGCCGGGGATAATTCGCGAAGAAAAAATGCAGGAGTCGCCGGCGCCGAGTTTGACGTGCGGGTGGCTGCCGTCGGCCATCCGAGACAACGCCGCGCGCGGTTCGCCTTGACTGCCGGTGCAGAGATAAAGAATCTTGTCGCCCGGAAATTTCTTGGCTTCGGTATCGTTAAGAAAAGGTCCGACATCGTTCAGAAGCCCAACCGAGCGCGCCGCCTGCGACATACGGATCATCGAACGGCCAACCAAACACACCCGCCGCCCGTTGGCCTCGGCCGCGCGGATAATCGTGTCCATTCGCGCGACGTTGGAGGCGAAACAGGCGGCGGCGACCTTACCCGTCAGCGTACCAATCAGCGCGTTCAAGGTCGTGCGCACGTCCGCTTCCGAACCGGCCTCGCCATCGACGAACACGTTGGTGCTGTCGCACACCATCGCCAGGATCCCCTCGTCCCCGAGCGCGCGTATGGCGTCCTCATCGGTCGTCGCGCCGGTCAAAGGGTCTGGATCGATCTTCCAGTCGCCCGTGTGCAAAACTGTCCCCAGTGGCGTGCGAATTGCGACCCCGTTGGGTTCTGGAATCGAGTGGGTCAGGGTGAGAAGGGTCAGATCGAAGGGACCCAGCTTAATTGTACCGCCTAAGGGTACTTCGGTGATCGTCGCTTGATCCAGCAGACCCTTTTCCCGCAATTTTTCGCGCAACAGAAAAGCTGTGAAAGGCGTCGCGTAAAGCGGCGCCTTCAGACGCGGCCACAGCCAACCCACGGCGCCAATGTGATCCTCGTGCGCGTGGGTAAGAACGATGCCAATGATATCTTTAGCATATTCCTCGATAAATGTAGGATCGGGCAGTATAATCTCGACGCCGGGGGTCGTCTGATCGCCGAACGTGACCCCCAGATCGACGACGATCCATTGGCGCGCGTGCGGCGGCCCGTAGCCGTAGAGATTGAAGTTCATACCGATCTCGTTGGAGCCGCCTAACGGCAGGAATACGAGTTCGTCGGCGGACGTCGCGGATTTTGTCATGCAGCGCGCATATGGGGATTGCGGCGGACGATTTCGAGCAGCCCGATTATGGTCAATTCGGAATCAAAATGATCGATCAGGGTGGTGGCCCCCTCAAACAGAGACGCGATCCCGCCCGTGCCGATCACCGTCAGAGGTGCGTGATATTCCGCCTTGATTCGCGATATCAGCCCCTCGATCAAAGAGACATAACCCCAAAAAACCCCCGACTGCATCGCTTCGACCGTACCTTTGCCGATCACGGCCGCAGGTTTTTGGATGGCGATGCGCGGCAACCGGGCGGCGGCTTCGTGCAAAGCTTGCATCGACAGATTGATACCCGGCGCAATCGCTCCGCCCTCGAACGCGCCGTCGGCGCCCACTACGTCGAAGGTCGTCGCGGTGCCGGAATCGACGACCAGCAAGGCTCCTGGATAGGTAATGTGCGCACCGACGGCGTTGACCAGGCGATCCGCACCAGCCTCGGAGGGTTTCTGGATGCGAATGCTTAGGCCCAGATCGACGTTTTCGCCGACAATCATCGGTTCGACTTTCAGATAGCGCCGGGCCAGATTGCGGAGGTTGAATACCGACTGCGGCACCACGCTCGAAACGATACAGGCATCGATGACGCGCATCGCCAAGTCGTTCATGGCCAAGAGTTGCGAGAGCCAGACCGCGTATTCGTCGGCTGTCCGCGAGGCATGGGT
>JANXWN010000106.1 GCA_025351125.1 Caulobacteraceae bacterium
CGGCACGATCGGATCGAACGGCTACGGCAATTCCGGCGACAACGACACCCTGCAAGCCGGCGCGCCTATCGAAGCGTTCATCACGGCGCGCAAACAGTTCTAAGGTAGGGTGGTGGGTCGGGCGCCCAGCGAACGCACCCCTTGTGATCTTCGCTCGGCAGGGCATAAAGCGCGCCCGACGACCTGCGGAGACTCGACGATATTGGCCGCCCCCAACGACGCCACGCACCGCGCCCGCGCTTCCATGCTCACCGTCGTCGCGGCGTCGGCGGCAGGCACGACATTCGAGTGGTATGATTTTTTCGTCTTCGGAACCTTGACGCCGACGATCGCCAAGAATTTCTTCACCGCTCTAGATCCCACGGCAGGATTGCTGTCGGCGCTGGCTTTGTTCGGCGCGGGCTTCTTTTTCCGGCCCGTCGGGGCGCTGATTTTTGGGCGCATCGGTGACCGCGTCGGGCGCAAGGGCGCTTTCCTCGTAACGGTCAGCATGATGGGCGCGGCGACCTTCGCCATTGGCCTCTTACCGACCTACAGCCAGATCGGGCCTTTGGCGCCCGTCCTGCTGATTGTGATGCGGGTCATTCAGGGATTGGCGCTGGGCGGCGAATACGGCGGCGCCGCCATCTATGTCGCCGAGCACGCCGCGCCCACTCGCCGTGGTCTCATGACCGGCTGGATACAGGCTTCGGCGGCGTTCGGATTGGTCGGAGCCTTAAGCGTTATTCTGCTCACCCGCACGGTGATCGGCGACGTAAAGTTTGCCGACGCCGGTTGGACGGGCGGCTGGCGTCTGCCGTTCTTGGTGTCAGCGGGACTGCTGGCGGTTTCGATCTGGATGCGCCTCAAGCTGAGTGAGAGCCCGGCCTTCAAGGCGATGGAGGCGGCCGGCGGGCGGTCAAAAGCGCCTTATGCCGAAGCCTTCGGGCAGTGGAAGAACCTAAAGCTGGTGCTCATCGCCTTGCTGACGATCATGAGCGCCCAAGGGGCCGCTTGGTACACGCTATTTTTTTACAGCGAGCAGGTTTTCCTCGAGCGGTTTTTGAAAATCGCCCCCTTGACCGGCACGCAATTGCTGATCGCTTTGACCATCGCCAGCGCGCCGCTGTATATCGTGTTTGCCCATTTGTCGGACCGGGTCGGACGTAAATGGGTGATGTGGGGCGGCATGACCTTGGCGGTGGTCGGTTTTTTCCCGGTCTTTCACGCCATGACGCATTTTGCCAATCCGGCATTGGAGGCGGCCCAGAGCAAAACGCCAGTGGTGGTGATCGCCGACCCGGCGCGCTGTTCTCTGCAGTTCGACGTTATCGGCAAGGCGAAATTTACCAGCTCCTGTGATCTGGCGAAGACCGTATTGTCGAATGCCGGGGTGTCTTATTCCAACCAAGCGGCCCCAAGCGGATCGACGGCGCTGGTGAGGATCGGGAGTCGGATCGTGACGTCCCGCGAAGCGACCGCATTGCCGCCGCCCCGCCAAAAGGCAGCGGCGGACGAGGTCAAGCGCGCGCTGACCGCCGCGCTGGCGCAGGCGGGATATCCCACCGCGGCGGACCCTTCGCGGGTCAATTTTTGGGCGCTGTTCGGCGTGTTACTGATTCTCGTCGTGGCGTGCACGGCCTTGTTCGGACCTATCGCCATTACCTTGGTCGAGCTGTTTCCGACCCGAATACGTTATACCGCCATGTCTTTGCCTTACCACATCGGCACCGGCTGGATCGGCGGTTTCATGCCGGTCAGCGCCTTTGCGATCGTCACGGCGACGGGCAATATCTACGCGGGACTGTGGTACCCGGTAATCTTCGGTGGATTGAGCGTCGTTACGCTGCCGTTCTTGCTCCGGGAGACGCGCGGCCGCGCGATCGAGGGGTAGGGCCCCCGCGAATCCCGGATCGTCAGCCGCCATCCCCGTCCACCCGGGGTAAGGAATGCCTCGCCTCCCCCAAACCGGCCTGCTGTATTTACCTTGCGTTAAGTTCTGCCTCGCTTTGCGGCCTTGGAGCAACACCTGCCAAATTGTTTGCCACCCGCACCCCGATGCCCGCTTGACGCTTTCACCCGCTTAGACCACCTAGGACCTTCATCAAGAGCGACGCGACCAAGCGGTTGCGGCGCTATTATCACTAGAAATCCGTCGGCTATTTCGTCGAAACGGGGAGCACTTATGACCAAGAATATTCTGCTGATGACCTGCGCTCTGGGAGCGATCGGCTTCGCCGGCCCCGCCGCGTATGCCGCGGAAGCCAGTTCGGGCAACGCGATCGGCGAGGTGGTGGTCACCGCTGAACGTAAGGAAGGCACTTTGCAGAGCACGCCGATCGCCGTGTCGGCGTTTTCGGCGGCCAGTCTTTCGGCAAAAGGCTTGAATGGCGGGCAGGATCTGGTGCTGCAAGTGCCGAACGCGAACTACACCCGCGGCAATTTTGGCGGCTTCAATTTCAAAATTCGCGGTATTGGCGTCGATGTCGTTTCCTTCAGTGGCACGACGGGCGTCAGCATTAACGAGAATGAACTTCCGTTAGCGTCGAACAATTTTGCCAACACCGACTTTTATGACGTGCAGCGCGTGGAAGTCCTGCGCGGGCCGCAAGGCACGCTCTATGGACGTAACGCCGTCGGCGGCGCGGTCAATATTATCACGAGCAAACCGACCGATACGTTCGGCGGCTATGCTACCGTTGAGTACGGAAACTACACAACCGTCAAGGCCAGTGGCGCGGTCAACATTCCGCTGGGCGAAGCCTTCGCCTTGCGAGTCGCCGGCTTCCGGTTCGTGCAGAACGGGTACGGCCAAAACACGTATCTGAACCAGCGGGTCGATGGTCGTGATCTCGGGTCCATCCGTGCGACCTTGCGTTTCAAGCCGAGCGATCGGTTCGAAGCGACGTTGATGTTCGAACACTACGGCGAAGACGACAATCGTAACCGAATCGGCAAACAGTTGTGTATTAAAGACCCCGGTCCGACGAGTGTCGGCGGTGTTGCGATCGCACCCGCCGGTGGGGCCGTTCTGACGAACTACGCCGCCTTCTTAAACCAGGGTTGTCTGCCCGGCTCGCTGTATCAAGCTGCCGCTTACGGTACGGTGAATAGCAACGCGACCTTCCTCGCGACGGGTAACCTTGTCGGACTCAACGATGGGACCGATGTTTTTGCCAACAACCCGCTGCAAGATCGTAATCTGCATAACATCCAGTCGATCGCACAGCCGACGTTTACGTCGCAACAAGATCTTGCGATGTTGACCGTTTCTTACAAGTTGACCGACACCCTGACCCTAACCTCGATCACTGGTTTCAATCAGGCGCATGGCGCATCCTCCGAAGACTATAATCGCATTGTGCCGACGAAACCTTTTACCCCGTCTAATCAAGCTTTTCCGGCTGTCATCGGCGCTTTGGTTGGTAATCCCAATCTGAAAAACTTACCGTTTTTGCTTTTCCCCAATGGGGTCGTGAAAGACCCGCAAATCGGCACAACGAATTTATTCGCCACGTTCGACTACGGGACGGCGGCGTCCAAAGAATATACCCAGGAGGTCCGTCTCGCCTCATCGTTTAAGGGTCGATTCAACTTTTCGGGCGGCGTGTTCTACAGCGAGCAAACCAGCCCGCGTAACAGCGGCAACTATTACGTCGCCAGTAACGCGCTAACGGCGGCGGCCATTGCCAACAATGCGCTGGGCGGAGCGATTGTCGGCGGCCCCGTCCATATAAGCCAGGAACAGACTCCGAACGGCGAGGGCCACAACTATTACGACGCCCGTTCCGGCGGCGGATTCCTGAAATCCTATGCGGGTTTCGGTGAAGTTTATTTCGACGTCGCGTCGAACCTGAAAATTACGCTCGGTGGTCGTTACACCGTGGATAAGCTCTACAATATTTCTTATCCGATTTCGGTGCTGGTCCCGGCGAACAACGGGACGACGCCCTTCGCCGATGGATACGGCGGGTTCCCACCGACCGTTTGCACCACGTCTTTGGCGGCTTGCTTGATCGCACAACGGGTCGATTATAAGGAGTTCACGGGTCGTGCAAACATCGATTGGACGCCCACCCTGTCGTTTACCGACAAGACGTTGGTTTATGCGACCTATTCACGAGGCTATAAGGGTGGAGGATTTAATACGCCTTGCCAGTCCGGTCTCGGCACGGTCGGATCGGTCGGAAACTCCTGCCCGTACCCGCTGAGTTACGCGCCGGAGTTCATCAACGCTTACGAAGTAGGCACCAAGAATACGATGCTGGGCGGCTCGTTGACGTTAAATTTGGACGGTTTCTACTATGACTACACGGGTTACCAGGTCTCAACGATCGTTGCGAAATCTTCCGTCAATTTGAACATCAACTCAAAGATCTACGGTGCGGAATTCGAAAGTAACTATTCGCCGGTCCATAATCTCACCCTGAACGCCAATGTCGGTTATTTGCACACTCGCATTAACGACGGTCAAACTCAGGTTGATCAGATCAACCTCGATCAAGGCAATCCTGCCTACACGCTTCTCCACGGCGCCGACGGCACCGCGTGTCTGGCGCCGACCGCCTATTTGGCGACCTTGATCGGAGCTGGGGCGCCTGCGCCGTTCCTGGCGACGGGCAATCTCGCCGGCAAGCAACTTTTCCCCGGTGCGTGTGCCGCCTCGGGCGCCAATCAGTTCGGCATCCCCGTGCAGCTTGGCGGCAAGAAAATGCCGAATTCGCCTGATTTCACGGTTTCGGTCGGTGCTCAATATGTTGTCGATCTGCCGAACGAATGGAAAGCGGTAGCGCACGCTGACTATTATTGGCAGGACAACAGCTTCGCGCGCATTTTCAACGCCGTTAATGATAACTTGCTGTCCTATCACGTCGTTAACGCCAATCTGACGTTCCGCAACGCTCCGATGGGCATCGACCTCAAATTCTACACCAAGAATGTCTTCAACGCTCAGCCGATCACGGGTGTCTATTTGACGAATGACACGTCGGGCTTGTTCCAAAACGTGTTTACGCTCGAGCCCCGTACCTACGGAGTTCAGCTTACCAAAAAATTCTAAGATCTTTCTCGTATCAAAACCTATCAACGGCGGGAACCTCTGGTCCCGCCGTTTCTTTTTGGCGACATAGGCCCCGCCTTGACTCTCTCGCCTCCCTCCCGCACTGAATCCTTAGCTCTCGCGGGAGAGATCGGGCCTCGATTCGTAACGGGCCTGGAGCCGAAGGCGCAACCGCCCCGGAAACGCTCAGGCAAACAGACCGTGACGAACTGCCGACCGCTGGGAAGAGACGCGCGCGCCGTCAGCGGGATGGCGGCTCGCCAAAGGAGCACGGGTGATTTTCACCCGAAATCTCTTAGGCCTCAAGAACAGCGGGGGCGTGCAATGACCAGCGGGCATGTCGGACGTAGCCGCTGCGGTACCCGCTAAGGATTTTGAAAACTTCTATTGCCCGTGATCGCGCGGGTTGGTTCGACGTCTCGCATTTGGGTTCATCCTGGCTCGACTTGGCCGATAAAACCGGTGACGCGATGCCGATTGTCGGGCCGTGGAGCAACACTTGCGAATTGTTTGCCATGCGCACGCAGATGCCCGCTTGACGCCTTCGCCCGCTTAGACCAGCCTAGAGCCTTCATCGAGAGCGAACGCGACAATGCGGTTGCGGCGCCGATATCACTAGAAATCCATCGGCTATTATGTCGAAACGGGGAGGACTCATGACCAAGAAAATTCTGCTGATGACCTGTGCTCTGGGAGCGCTCGGTCTCACCGGCCAGGCCGCGTATGCCGCGGAAGCCAGTTCGGGCACCGCGATCGGCGAAGTGGTGGTCACCGCTGAACGTCGAGAAACTAGTCTGCAAAGTACGCCGATAGCCGTGTCGGCTTTTTCCGGCGCGGCGTTGACCGCGCGAAAGTTGGACGGTGGCCAGAACCTCGTCTTGCAGGTTCCCAACTCCAATTACACCCGCTCTAACTTCGGTGGGTTCAACCTTAAAATCCGCGGTGTCGGCGTTGACGTCATCACCTTTGGCGGTACGTCTGGTGTCAGCATTAACGAAAACGAATTGCCAGTCTCCGACAGCAACTTCGCGAACTCCGAATTCTTTGACGCACAGCGTGTGGAAGTGCTGCGCGGCCCGCAGGGCACGCTCTATGGGCGTAACGCGGTCGGCGGCGCGGTTAACATCATTACCAACCAACCCAGTGACACGTTTGGTGGCTTTGCGACGGTGTCCTACGGCAACTTCAAAGCCATCAAGGTCAGCGGCGCCGTCAATATCCCGCTCGGTGAAGCGCTCGCCCTGCGCGTCGCCGGTATCCGACTCGTACAGGACGGTTTCGGCAACAACATCCACCTCAATCAGCGCGTTGACGGTCGCGATCTGGGCGCCATTCGTGCGACCTTGCGCTTTAAACCGAGCGATCGGTTCGAAGCCACGTTGATGTTCGAACATTACGGTGAAGACGATAACCGCAATCGGGTCGGCAAACAGCTTTGCATCAAAGATCCGGGCCCGACCAGCGTCGGCGGCGTGCCTATCGCACCTGCGGGCGGTCCGATCGCATCCAACTATGCGTCTTATTTGAACCAGGGTTGTATACCGGGTTCGCTCTATCAGGATGCCGCCTATGGCAGTGTCAATTCGCTGGGGACGTCGTTCTCGTTGGCAAACTTTCTTGGATTGAATAACGGCACGGATGTTTTTGCCAACCACCCGCTGCAAAATCACAATCTGCACGACATCGAGTCGGTGATTCAACCGACGTTTACTTCGCAAGAAGACCTTGTCGAGTTAAAAATGAAATATCATATCACCGATAATTTGACGTTGCAGTCAATCACCGGTTTTAACCAAGCTCACGGCACCTCAGAGGAAGATTACAACCGCCTCGTTCCACTCATTCCCTACACGCCGGTAGCGACCACACTATTTGGTCCTCTTCCGTTGTTCGCCTTCCCCAACGGGGTCGTGCCAGATAAGCAAGTGGGGGACAGCAATCTTTATGCAGCGTTCGACTATGGCACGGCGCAGGCAAAAGAGTACACCCAAGAAATTCGGCTGTCTTCCTCGTTTAAAGGACCGTTTAATTTTTCGATTGGTGGATTTTACTCTGAGCACACGACTCTCCCAAATTCGGGTAACTACTACGTCATGAGTAACGTGTTGACCGGTGCTGCCTACCTCAGTAACCGGGCTGGCGGCGCCTTAAGCGGCGGACAGCAAATTCATGTCGACACGATCAACAGAATACCAGATGGCAGCGGTCATAACTATTATGACGCTCGCAACGGCGGCCAGAGCCTTAAGTCGACGGCGGTGTTCGGGGAGGTCTACGTTGAGTTCACCCCAGAGTTGAAACTGACGTTGGGTGGACGGTACACCGAGGACAAACTTCACAACGTCAACTATCCGATCGGACTGTTGGTTGGAGCCAACGCCAACGATCCTCTTTTCGCAAACACGAGCAGCAATCCATTCCTTCCGAATGGCGGCGGCGGCGGTTTCCCATCTTCGTCGTGCACCGCAGCTGATGCTGCCTCAAATACGCCCTGCCTGCTTGACCAGAACGTAAAATATAAAGAGTTCACTGGTCGGGCGAACCTTGATTGGACACCACACTTGTCGTTCACCGACAAAACCCTCGTCTACATCAGCTACTCGCGGGGTTACAAAGGTGGCGGGTTCAATACGCCGTGCCAGCTTTCGCTGGGTGGGACCGGTGGATGTCCCTATCCGATTGCTTTCGCTCCGGAGTTTATCAACGCCTATGAAGCCGGCACCAAAAATACCCTGGCCGGCGGTACGTTGCAGTTGAACCTTACGGGGTTCTACTATGACTATAAGGGTTATCAGATATCGACGATCGTGGCAAAGTCCTCGGTTAACGAAAATATCAATACTAAAATCTATGGTCTTGAATTCGAGAGCATCTTTTCGCCGGTGCACAACCTCGCATTTAACGCCAATGTCGGCTTTCTGCACACGCGCATCGACAATGGTCAGTCGTCTGTCGACCAGATGGACCTCACGGCGGGTAACCCCAACTTCACGCTTATTCACGATGTCGGAGCCGCGAACTGCCTAGCCCCGACGGCGGCGGTTGCCGGATATATCGCACTGGGTTTTCCCGCTTATGGTTTGCCGGGGCTGTGCGACCCGTCCACGGCGGCCGCGAAGGGCTTTGGCATCACGTCAAATCCCAATCGGTTCGGTATCGCCAAGAACATTGGCGGCAACAAGATGCCGAACTCGCCTGATTTCACTGTAACGCTGGGCGCACAGTACACGTTAGATCTGGCCAACGAATGGAGGGCGACGCCACGGGTCGATTTCTACTGGCAGGACAAGAGCTACGCCCGCATTTACAACGCGGTGAACGACCTTCTGCAAGCCTATCACAATGTGAATGCGACCTTGACCTTCGCCAATGCCCCAATGGGGATCGACGTGCAGTTTTGGGTGAAGAACGCCTTCAACGCGCAGCCTCTGACCGGCGTCTATCTTACCAATGATGGGTCGGGCCTATTTCAGAATGTGTTCACGCTTGAGCCCCGCACCTTCGGCGCCCAGCTTACCAAAAAATTCTAAGATCTTCCTCGGATCAAAATCTATCAACGGCGGGACCCTCCGGTCCCGCCGTTTCTTTTTGGCGACATAGGCCCCGCCTTGACTCTCTCGCCTCCCTCCCGCACTGAACCCTCAGCTCTCGCGGGAGAGATCGGGCCTCGATTCGTAACGGGCCCGGAGCCGAAGGCGCAACCGCCCCGGAAACGCTCAGGCAAACGGACCGCGACGAACTGACGAACGCTGGAAAGAGACGCACGGCCCGTGAGCGGGAATGTGGCTCGCCGAAGGAGCAAGGGTGATTTTCGCCCGAAATCTCTCAGGCCCAAAGGACAGCGGGGGCGTGCGATGACCGGCGGGCCTGTCCGCCGTCGCGCGTCTGTCGGCGGAGCGGTTCTATCCTTGTGTTTGATGACGTCCTCAAAGCCACACCGCTGACCGCGGCGCACCGCGCACTCGGTGGACGGATGACGCCGTTCGGCGGTTACGACATGCCGGTGCAATACCCGCTAGGGATTCTGAAGGAACACCTATGGACGCGTGATCACGCCGGGCTGTTCGACGTCTCGCATATGGGTCCCGCCTGGCTGGATCTGGTCGATAAAAGCGGTGACGGCGACGCCGATCATCGCGCCGTCGCCGCCCTCGTCGAACCCCTGGTGAGCGGCGATATCGTCGGTCTGAAACCGGGTCAATTGCGCTATACGCTGTTGTTGAACCAAGCGGGCGGTATTTGCGACGATCTCGTAATCGGCCGCCCGGCGGCGCGCGATCAGCAAGGCCGTCTGTATATCGTCGTCAACGCCGGAACAAAGGACGGCGATTTTGCCCTCATCGCCGCCAGCGCCGGCGACCGCGCCCGCCTGAAGCGAGCCGACGATCACGCCTTGATGGCGCTGCAGGGCCCCGCCGCCGCCGACACGCTGGAGGCGGTTTGGCCGGGCATTTGCGCGATGGCCTTCATGACCTTTGCGACGCGCGATCTTGCCGGTCATAACGTCACCGTCGCGCGTTGCGGCTACACCGGCGAAGACGGGTTCGAGATTTTGGCGCCGGCGCAAATGGGTGAATTGCTGTGGAACCGTCTGCTGGCCGACCCACGTGTACAGCCGGTCGGCCTCGGCGCCCGCGACTCCTTGCGGCTGGAGGCAGGCCTGCCGCTCTACGGTCACGACATCGATGCAACCACCTCGCCGTACGAAGCGGGCCTCGCCTTCGCGGTGTCGAAACGTCGGCTAAAATCGGCCGATTTTCCCGGCGCGGTGCGACTGACCGGCGAGCAATCAGGCCGTTTGACCCGCGTGCGGGTTGGTCTGCGAGGCCTCGCGGGCGCGCCGGCGCGTGAGGGCGCGGCGATCACCGATGGCGCCGGTGAGGCCATCGGCGTCGTCACCAGCGGCGGGTTTTCGCCGACGATCGGGGGCCCTATCGCGATGGGTTACGTCCCACCGATGTTTAGCGCGGTCGGAACTCGCCTTTGCCTCATCGTTCGCGGAAAGAGCCAGCCTGCCGAGGTTGTCGCCCTGCCATTTGTTCCGCACCGTTATGTACGCCAACCCGCTAAGTTCTGAAGGATCAGCCATGCGTTTTTCAAAAGACCACGAGTGGGTCGAGCTTGCCGACGATATCGCCACCATCGGCATCACCGCCTATGCCGCGCAACAATTGGGCGATGTGGTGTTCGTCGAATTGCCCGCCGTCGGCAAAACGGTGACGGCCGGTGAAGAGATGGCGGTCGTCGAAAGCGTCAAGGCCGCCTCCGACGTTTTTGCGCCGATTTCGGGCATCGTCACCCATGCCAACGACGCGCTGTCCGACAACCCACAAACCGTCAACGACGCCCCGGAACACGCCGGGTGGTTCGTCAAGGTCCAGGTTTCCGACCCCCGGCAGGTCGAAGTCATGATGGATCGCGCGGCTTATGAAGCGTATTTGGCGACGCTGTGATGGGCGTTTTCATTCCCATCTCCCGCCGCGCGGAATGACTGTCTCGGCGACTTCGCGTGCAGACGGCTGTTTGCATGATCTTTCCAATATCTGAGAACTAAACATGCGATATCTTCCCCTCTCACAGTCTGATCGCGCCGCCATGCTGGGCGTCATCGGGGCCGCGACGATCGGCGG
>JANXWN010000127.1 GCA_025351125.1 Caulobacteraceae bacterium
GATCATCGAGCCTTACCCGCGCGGCCTGCCACGCCAGTTGCACGCCAAAGGCGGCGGCCAACACATAGAACATCGGCGCCAGTCGCCCCGTCAAGCCCACGCCCAAGGCCAGGAGCACGCTGACCCCATAAAACGCCGATACGCCGTACGGGGTGGCTTGGCCCAACCGCCGGGCCGAGGATTTCACCCCGACCAGGGCGTCGTCTTCTAAATCCTGCACGGCATAGATGGTGTCATAGCCGAGGGTCCAAAATACCCCGGACAAATACAACAGCAATGCCGCGAGCGGCAGGGTCATGCCGCCGCCCGCCGCCGCGAAGCCCATTAGCGCGCCCCAGTTAAACGTCAGGCCCAACCACGCCTGCGGCCACCAGGTGATCCTTTTCATGAACGGATAGGCGGCGACCAGAACCAGCGAGGCGAACCCCAGAACGATGCTGAGCCGATTCAAACTCAATAAAATCAGGAAACTGATCAGAGCGCAGGCCACCAAAAAAACCCACGCTCCGCGGATGCTGATCTGACCCGACGCGATCGGTCGCGCGGCCGTGCGCGCCACCCGCCCATCGACATCGCGATCCACGATGTCGTTGAAGGCGCATCCCGCGGCCCGCATCAACACCGCGCCGACGGCGAACAAAGCGAGCAGAGAAACGTCGGGCCACCGCCCCTGCATGGCGCCGGCCAAGGCGATGCCCTGCCATCCCGGCGCCATCAACAACCCAATACCCGTCGGTCGATCGACGCGCCCCAGCTTCAACCACGGGCGCAGTCTCGCCGGGGCAAAGCGATCCACCCAGTTGGCGGGCATGGCGTCGGGCAGGACGGTGCTGTCGTCGGGCATGCCTAAATCTAACCGCGAAGCGCTCAAAGATCACCAAGGACATCGGCGCGGAGCCAAAAATCTCCGCGATTTCGCGCCCGGCGTTCTGCACGTGAACGTGCAACCTTTCCCTGGCACGAACAGCCGCCTAATCTGCCGCTCATGAAACACACATCCTTTGGCCAGACCGGCTTGCGCGTCTCGAGGTTATGCCTTGGCACGATGACTTTTGGCCTGCAGTGCGAAGAGGCGGAGAGTTTTGCGATCATGGACGCCGCCGCCGCCGGCGGGGTGGATTTCTTCGACACGGCCGATGTCTATCCCCTTGGCGGCGAGCTCGACCGGGTCGGTCGGACCGAAGAGATCGTCGGCGCGTGGCTCAAGGGCAAGCGGCAGGATTTTGTGCTCGCCACCAAATGCGTCGGCAAGATGGGTCCCAAGCCATGGGATCAGGGCATGTCGCGCAAGCATATCTTGGCGGCGGTGGACGACTCGCTGCGGCGCCTGGGAACCGATTACATCGATCTGTATCAATTGCACGGTTATGATCCGTTGACGCCGATGGACGAGGCGTTGGAGGCGCTCGACACGGTCGTGCGGGCGGGCAAGGCGCGTTATGTCGGCGTATCCAATTGGCCGGCTTACAAAGTGGCGCTGGCGTTGGGACGCGGCGAGATCAAAGCCTTGGCGCGGATCGATAGCGTTCAGCCGCGCTATAACCTGTTGTTCCGCGCCTTTGAGCGCGATCTCTTGCCGCTTTGCGAGGAGCAAGGCCTCGCGCTGATCCCCTATAACCCGCTGGCGGGAGGGTTCTTGACCGGCAAACACGATGCTTCCGCCGCCCCGCCGGCAGGCTCGCGCTTCACCTTGGGACGGGCCGGCGCCTTTTATCAAACGCGCTATTGGGAACACCAAAAATTTGAAACCGTCGAAGCCCTGCGGGCCCTCGCGACCGAGGCCGGGATGAGCTTGGCCACCATGGCCGTGCGTTGGGTGCTCAGCCACCCCGCTGTTACCGCCCCGATCGTCGGCGCCAGCAAGCCGGGGCAACTGGCCGACAGCCTGGCCGCCGCCGAGGCGGGTCCTCTGCCGACCGACTTGAAGGCCAAGCTCGATGACCTCACCCACGGCTGGCGGGCGGTGGATATGGAGCGTTGACCCCAGCGTCAGGCCGCGCGCGCCGCGCCTTCAACACCAATAAGCGCCAACCGCGAGGGGGCGAACCCCGGTGCCATATGCTCCGCGGTGTTAAGCGACGGCGTTGATCGCCGACTGCAACGTCGGCGCCAAGTTTCCCCGTTGAACCACCGTTACCCCCTTGAGTTGCAGCCACAGCGCGAGCAGGGCGAGTTCCGTCGCCAGCGCGTCCGCCGTCGCGTCGGCCGCCGCGCCCGGTTCCAAATGCGCCGCCTGCACCCGCAGCACGCCCGCTTGTCGGTCGGCCTTGAGATCGACGCGGGCGGCGATCGTCTCGCCCATCAGAAACGGCAACACGTAATAGCCGTGCTCGCGTTTATGCGCCGGCGTGTAGATTTCCAGACGAATACGGGTGTTGAACAGCCGCTCCGCCCGCTCTCGCCGCCAGATCAGATTATCGAACGGCGAGAGCAGGGCGCGCGCGTCGGCGCGGCGTGGAACGGCGACCTTCGCCGCGAGAAAAGCCGGTCTGTCCCAGCTTTGCACCTTGACCGGTAAAAACTCGCCGGCTTCGACCAGCTCGGCGAGGCGCGCGCGGGTTTGCGTCACCGGCATCCTAAAATAGTCTCGCAGATCGCCTTCGGTCGCCACGCCCATCGCGCGGCCGGCGATTCGCAGCAGGGCGCGGTGGGCCTCGGCCTCCGTCGGCGTGGCGGTCGCCACGATCGACGGCGGAATCACCCGTTCGGTCAGATCATACACCCGCTCGAATCCGCGCCGCGTCTTGGTGGTGATAAGCCCGGCCCAAAACAGCCACTCCAGCGCGCGCTTGCCATTGGACCAGTTCCACCAGCCGGCGACGCGCGGACCGTCCGCGAAATCGCCGCCGGTGACCGGTCCCTCGCGTTCGATCCGCGCCAGAACCGCGTCGATGAAGTCCCGCCGCTCCCGCCCGAAGCTGGCCAATCCGCCCCAGGTTTCGCCCGCGCGCGCCCGCGCCATCCGCCAGCGAAACAACGGTTGCGACGCGACCGGCAAAAACGACGCCTCGTGTCCCCAATACTCAAACAGCGAAGGGCGTTTTCCCCAAGCTTCCCGCTCTAAAGCTTCGCGCGGATAGTCGCCCAAGCGCGAAAAGCCCGGCAGATAGTGGGTCCGCGCCAGCACGTTCACCGAGTCGATTTGCAGCACGCCCAAGGTATCGACCATGCGCCGAAGCCGCCCGATCGTCGGCGCGCCGCTGGGCCGGGTCGTCGCCAAGCCTTGCGCGGCCAAGGCGATCCGGCGCGCCTGGCCCGCCGACAGATCAAACCCGCTAACCAAAGGCGGCCGGGGCCATCTGATCGGGGTGGTCGGCGAACCAGTTCAAATCGATCAACAAGGTGCGCCACGCCTCGCTCATCGTCGGCGTCCAATCGTCGGCGATCAAGCCGCGCACGGTGTCCGCCACGCTCGCGAAGAACGCCCCGAACACCGTCGGCGGCACGCCATACCCCTCGTGCGTCACCACTTCGCATTGAATGAGCTGAGCGCCGTAAGCGCGGCGATCGACGAAATCGAGGATCATCTCGAACACCCGCGTCAGCATTTCGCCACGCACCGAACCGTCGGTGTCGCGGATAAACAAGGCTTCCATATCGGGATGGGCGGCAAACAGCCGGGCATAGACTAACGGCGTCGGATCGGCGCAGCGCTCACCGGCGAGGTCGAGCGTCTGGCTGATGACCGCTCCGTCCAACATCTTCCGATCATACCCGCCACGGCCAGTTGCGCCAGAGCGCGTGTTGTGCGCGAGGGTGGACCGGTTTAGAGCCCGCGTCATGGCAAAACTTGCGGGCCGCACGGCTGTTCTGGGCGTTATCGCGGTCGCGTTCTGCGGCGGCGCCTTTGCCGCGCCGTCGCCGGTCGCGGTGCGCGACGGCTGGATTCGTCCGACCGCCATCGGCGCGGACGGCGCGGGGTATCTGACCCTCGTCAATCACGGTCGGAGTGCCGACACCCTCACGGCCCTCTCCAGCCCCGACGCGGCGGCGGCCAGCTTGCACGAGAGCAAGATGGTCGGCGCGGTGATGACCATGCGGCGCCTGTCGTTGCTGGCGCTCCCGGCGGGCGGGTCGGTCGCCTTCAAGCCCGGCGGCCTGCACGTCATGTTGCACCACATGAAGCGAGCGTTGCGGGCCGGTGACCGGACGGTGGTGGTCCTGACCTTCGCCAAGGCCGGCCGGGTCCGCGCTGTGCTGCGCGTTGGCCAGGTCGCCACGCCCGGCCCGATGGCCGGCATGACAATGTAGGCGCGCAAAGGCGTCTATTGCGCCGCCGCCAAGGCCCGCAAATCCTGCGTCACCGCCTCCAGCGGGGCGCCCCAATCGGCAAACCGGCTTTGACGGTAGAGGGTCGCGGTCGGATACCAAGGGCTGTCGGCGCGCTGGGTTCCCCACACCCAATGCGGATTGCGATCGAGCAGGATCCAGGTCGACTTGCCCAGCGCGCCGCTCAAGTGCGCGATGGAGGTGCAGACCGTAATGACAATATCCAAGCCGTCGACGAAGGCCGCCGTATCGTCGAAATCGGCGAATGCGGCGGTGTGATCGGCGATATCGAAACCCTGACCGCGGGCCGCTGCGACCTCCGTTTCGGCCCCCGGTTGCAGGGAATAGAAGGCGACGTCGCGCAGTTCGCCAAACGCAATCCGCAGGCGCTCGAGGCCGACGGCGCGAAACCGATTGCGTTGATGCGACGTGCTGCCGGCCCAGGCCAGGCCCACCTTCAAGCGATGGTCGGCCGCAAAGCCAGTTTTCCACCGCGCCGCCGCCTGCGGATCGGCGCGCAAATACGGCGTCGGGCCCGGGATGCAGTCTTCGCGCGCGCCCAGCAAAAACGGCACGCTCAACAGCGAAAACTCGTAGTCGAACGGCGGGAGCGACGACACGCCGCCCTGCACGCACACATCGGGCTTGTCGGCGAGGGTGCGAAACAACAGCCCCCCCATCTGCGGAAAGGTGTTCCACACCAGCCGGCCGCCGCGCGCGTGCACGTAATCAGCCAAAAGCGGCGCGTAACGACAAAACTGCAGCACGTCTCCCATGCCTTGCTCGCCCCACGCCAACAGGGTCTTTCCCGCTAGGGATTCGCCCCGCCACGTCGGCCCCGGCAAGGCGGGGCGCTTGCCCGACAACTCGCCCGATCCCTCCCACCGCGTTTCGAACTCGCGTAAACCGCTCTCGTAACGACCCAGCGCCAGGTCCAAAATACCTTTGCCGAAGCGGTATTTCAGCTCGTCGGGCGCCAGGGCGGCGGCGCGCGCGGCCAGGGCGTCGGCCTCCGCCCAGCGTCCCGCATCCTTCAACACCAGCGAATAATTGCCCGCCGCCATGGCCGACGTCGGCGCCAAGGCGACCGCCCGCGCCCCCGCCGCGAGGGCGCCCGCAAGATCGAAATTTTTCAGTCTTTGCGTGGTCAGGTTGGTCCACGCATTGGGGTCCAAGGGCTCGGCCGCCGCCGCCGCTTCCAGCAAGGCGAGGGCCTCGTCCGGGGCTTGTTCCAGCAACAGCAGGGTCGCGGCCAAGCGATTTCGCACCCCCGGATAATGCGGCGCGAGCAGCAGCACACGGCGGTAACAGACCACGGCGGCATCAAGTCGGCCGGCGTCGTGATGGTCAAAGCCCGCCTGCAATACCACCGACGGATCGTCGGCCGCGACATCGGTCACTCGGCCCTCGGAGGACGTCGGTTTAGTCATAAAATCCCGTCTCAAGCCGTGAAATTCACGGCGCCGCGCGTCGTATCACGAAGGCGGCTTGGCGCATGAACGGCATTAGCGCCAAATACAGGGACAGGAGCAATGTCAAATACAGGGACAAAAGCCATGTTTCCCAGCGCACCTATGACAGCGCCAATTTCCCTTTGCGCCTCGCGCTTGCGCGATTGCCTGGAGGGCTGCCGAGCCCACGCCATACACAGGGGGAATATTGCTCCGGTCCGCGTGTGCCTAAGTGGAATGATCAGTTCGTTGCCAAGTCCGTTTTGTATCATTCGCAGCGCGATGAAGAGGCTTTTTTAGGGAATTATCCCTTTGACATAATCGCTCCAAGATGTAGTATCGGCTCAACGGAGCCAACCGATGAGCGATTTTTCCAACCCGAT
>JANXWN010000146.1 GCA_025351125.1 Caulobacteraceae bacterium
CGACCGCGCGGGCCGACGATTTCGCACACGTGTTTTTAGGCGATCCGACCATCGGCGGGCGGTTTTCGATCCTCTCGCCGTTCGGCTTGGTCCCCGCGGCCATGATCGGCCTGGATGCGCGGGCAATTTTCGCCGGTTTGGCGGCGATGGTCGACGTCTGCGGACCCGATTCGCCGACAACCGCCAATCCGGGCTTGGCGCTTGGCATCCTGCTGGGCGTCGCCGCCAATGCCGGGCGAGACAAACTGACCCTTGTGGCCTCGCCCGGCATTGATGATGTCGGGGCTTGGCTGGAACAATTATTCGCTGAATCGACCGGCAAGCGCGGGATGGCGATTATTCCGATCGACGGTGAACCGCTTGGCGCTCCCGACGCCTACGGCGCGGACCGGGTGTTTGCTCATGTGCGGTTGGAGAGCGCGGACAATGCGACGGCGGACGCGGCGATGCGGGCGCTGGCGGACGCCGGTCATCCGGTGGTCCGCATCGATCTGACCGACCGCGCGGACCTGTTTCAAGAGTTTTTTCGTTGGGAAATCGCCACCGCCGTCGCCGGCGTCGTAATGGGGCTGCACCCGTTCGATCAGCCGGACGTCGAAGCGGCCAAATTTGAAGCCCGCGCGCTAACCGACGCGCACGAAGCGGGCGACGCGATTGCGGGGCCATCGCCGTTCTTCCGTGATGGCGAGATCGCCCTTTACGCCGATCGGCGCAATACGGCCGGCCTGACTGCGGCGGCGGAAGCGCGGAGCCTGGAGGGCTATCTGCGCGCCCATTTTACGCGGCTGGCGCCAGGCGATTACGTCGGCCTGCTGGCGTTTTTGGATCGAACCGACGAGCGGATCGCTCGTTTTACGACCATTCGGACGCAATTGCGGGACCGCCTGAAAAGCGCCACCGTCGTGGGTTTTGGGCCCCGCTTTTTGCACTCCACAGGTCAAGCCTATAAAGGTGGCCCCAACACCGGCGTTTTTCTACAGATTACCGCATCGCCCGCCGTCGACCTGGCCGTGCCTGGCCGTAACCTCACTTTCGGCGTGATCGAGGCGGCGCAGGCGCAGGGCGATTTCGATGTTTTGGCCGAGCGCGGGCGGCGATTGCTCCGCATCGATCTGGGCCGGGATATCGCTGGCGGCTTGACACGCTTGGCGGCGGCGCTGGCGCAATCGGTCGAAGCATAGACCTTAACAACAGCCCCGCGCGACGCCTTCGCGACGTAGATCGGCGCCGCCGTCGAGGCGTCCGTCGCGGACGATCACGCCGTGCAGGCCGGACCCCTCGGCGCCCATGCCGCCACGAACGATTATGCCCCGATCCGCCAAGCCTTTTATCACCTGTGGTGAGAACTTATCGGCCTCCCCGGCGTAGAAATCGCCCAGAGCGATCAGGTTGGGCAGGTTCAACGCCTGCTGCATCGGCAATTTCCAGTCGAGCACGCCGACGACCGCCTTGAGCACGTAGGCGGGAATGGCCAATCCGCCGGGCGAGCCGACCGCCATCACGAATCGACGGTCCTTATCCAACACGATCGTCGGCGACATCGAAGATCGTGGGCGTTTGCCCGGCCCGACGGCGTTGGCGGCGGGAACGCCATCTTTGTCCAGCGGTTGAAACGAGAAGTCGGTCAGTTGATTGTTCAGCAGAAAACCATCAACCATCCGACCGTCACCGAACACACTTTCCACCGTTGTGGTCATCGAAGCGACATCGCCCCATCGATCGACGATCACGAACGACGAGGTGCCGCCCGGCTCTTGTGTTGCGTCGGGGCCGACGCCGGGGGCCCCCGCGGGCTTACCCGGCGCAGGCGCCGGGCCGGCGCGCTCGCCGATTAGCTTGGCGCGGTCGTCGAGATAAGCGCCGTCCAGCAGGCCGCTGATCGGAACCGTTACCCTGGCCGGATCGGCGACGTATTTCAGGTCGTCGGCATACATCAGCCGTTGCGCCTGCGCCAATTCGAACCAGGCTTGCGGATCGTTCGGACCGCGCGCGGCGATGTCGGTGCGGGCCAGCAGGCCCAAGCCCTCGAGTGTCGCGACGCCGCCGGACGGTGCGGTTGGCTCGCACACGATCCATTGCCGATAGGGGCGGCACAGGGCCTCGCTTTCGTGCGGGCGATAGTCGGCAAGGTCGGCCAAGGTCATCCCGCCCGGCAATGGGTCCTGGTTTAGGCGTCGGACGATATCGGCGGCGACGACGCCTTTCAAAATTCCGTCGGGCCCCTCAGCGCCGATACGATGGAGGCTGGCGGCGTAGGCCATGTTGATCAGTCGGTCGCCCGCCTTCATCCGACTGCCGTCCGGGTTCGAAAAATAGGCGACGACGTCCGGCGCATGCGCCTGCGCCGAGCCGCCCGCGATCAGACCGCCTAGCCGTGGCGAGACAAGGAACCCCTCGCGCGCCAGCCGTTCGCCTTCGGCGAACAAGCCTGACCACTTCAGGCGTCCGTGCTCTCTTTGCGCCAGCGCCAACATCGCCACCGCGCCCGGAACTCCAGCCGAACGTCCCGATAACACCGCCTGAGCAAACGAGAGCGGCTTACCGTCCGGGCCAAAAAAACGTTGCGGCGTCGCGCTTTGCGGCGCCGTCTCCCGCCCGTCATAGGCCGTGACGCGGCGAGTTTTGGCATCGAAATAGGTCAGAAACGCCCCGCCGCCGATACCCGAGCTTTGCGGTTCGACGAGACCCAAGGTTGCCTGCACCGCGACCGCCGCGTCGATCGCCGAGCCCCCCGCCCGCAGGACTTTCAGTCCCGCCTCGACCGCCAACGGATTGGCCGCGTCGACCATCGCGTGGTCATGGCGCGGTTTGGCGCGCTCGGCGCGAACGGCGGAGGCGGCGAGCAGCAAAACAGCCAACGCGACGGTGAACCGCATGAAACGTCTCCTGCATTGGACCGAGGGCTTGGCCTAAAGCCTGATGCGTTTACACGGAACAGTTGTAGACGCTGAATCAGGCTCTACACTTTTGCATTAAGAGCAGGATTCAGATTTTAGACGGTTCCGTCTAACACCGTCCTACTCTAGCGCGCTTTGTCGTGAGTCGAAACCGCGCTGAGGTTGCTTCGCTTTTCGCGGCGCAAGCAATTGCGCCCCTCCCCCCGCCAATGCCACTATCGATCCACCCTTCGGAGGCCCCCATGAGCGACGCCGTCATCCCCTTCACCCTCGCGGTCCCTCAGTCGCAATTGGACGATTTGAACCGCCGCCTCGACCAGACCCGTTGGCCCGAGGCCGAAACGGTGGATGATTGGACGCAAGGCGCGCCGCTCGCCAAGGTGCGGGCGCTCGTGGATCATTGGCGAAACCGCTACGATTGGCGCCGTTGCGAGGCCATGCTCAACGGTTGGGGACAGTTCAAGACGAAGATCGAAGGCCTCGACATCCATTTTCTACACGTTCGGTCCAAGCATCCGAACGCGCTACCGCTCGTGATCACCCACGGTTGGCCCGGATCGGTGATCGAATTTATGAAGATCATCGGCCCCTTAACCGATCCCACCGCGCACGGCGGCAAGGCCGAGGATGCGTTTCACGTCGTCGCCCCGTCCCTGCCCGGCTACGGCTTTTCCGACAAGCCGACCGTCGCCGGCTGGGGCGTGCCGAAGATCGCGATGACCTGGATTACCCTGATGCAACGCCTGGGATACCAACGTTGGGTGGCGCAAGGCGGAGATTGGGGCTCGGCGGTCACCACCACCATTGGCGTAATCCACCCGCCAGCCTGCGCCGCGATCCACGTCAATATGCCGCTCATATTTCCCGAAGCCGACCAGATGATCGAGATGACCGACTTTGAAAAGGCGGCCCTGGCCGGACTGACCTATTACCAGGAAAAGGACTCCGGCTATTCCAAACAGCAAGCCACGCGGCCGCAGTCGCTCGGCTACGGCTTGGTCGATTCGCCGGTCGGCCAGGCTGCGTGGATCTATGAGAAAATGTGGGCCTGGACTGACAACCAGGGGGCGCCGGAAGATGCCCTGACTTTGGACGAAATGCTCGACAACATCATGCTGTATTGGCTGAGCGCCACCGGCGCGTCCTCGGCGCGGCTTTATTGGGAGAGTTTCGGCAGCTTCGGCTCGGTCAAACTCGG
>JANXWN010000171.1 GCA_025351125.1 Caulobacteraceae bacterium
TTACGGTTCACCCCGATGGTAAAACGTCGCCGACCTTCCAGCCAACGGCATGCTGTGACTGGATGTGGACGCGGGTTCAGGTCCTGGCGGTAGCCGCTCGACGCTGTGCACGAAGCGCCACGCCCATGCCGCCAATGCCGGCCAGTAAAAGCGCCCATGTCGCGGGTTCGGGCACCGCGACCCAGCCCGAAGTCCCATACACCGAATAGCCGCCGCAGGCTTGGCAGTAGAACGTTGCGTCGCCGATGTCGGCGGGCAAGATGCGTCCGGCCAGCGAGCTCTCGACGGTCCAGTAGATCCAGCCGCCGCCATAATTGGCCACTTCATACGCTTGCGGTCCTGTGAGGCCATAGTTGGCGATGCTGCTGGAGAACAGGTAGCCACCGCCCCCGCCGTAGGGGCCCCCATTCACGGTGATGTCCCACGCCTTGAGCGCGCCGGTGGCAGCATCGGTGGTGAAGTCTCCGTTCAGGGACGTCCCGCCCGACATGGCCACGCCATGCAAATACCAGACAGTCTCGGGCGAACTCCAGGCGGGCGACGCGATGGCCATGGTCGCGACGGCCGCCAGGGCGCCTGCCCACGCGCCGCCGAACGGCGTCTTCGAAACAGTTTGCATGTCTACCCCCCAAAGGCAGCGCCGGGATGTTGCCGCAGCTATGCGCCTGACGTCAAGAAGCGACGCAGGACGCGGACGCTGTTATTAATTAGCCCATAATACGGCAAAATTATGTTGAGACATTTGCCGCCTCTTGATTTTCCCTAGCATCCTCGGCCCCGACTCCTCCGGCATCATCGGTCCTTGGCGCGCGGCCCCGCAGTCAAGTGGAGGCCGAGGCACGAGTCTCGGATCGGACCGGGAAGACTCTACAGAATTGCATACCAAACACACGACTCTACCCAATTGTGCATGGGGTACCCGGCCTGTAGTATCGTCCTCATCCGGCTGTCGTCGCCACCTGCGGCGTGCTTGCATCGCAAAACATGGTGGTCGGGGCCAGCCTCATTTGGATTGCGCATATCGGATTTGACCGCATGATCGGCTATGGCCTGAAATACATCACCGCGTTTGGACACACCCGTCTAAGTCTAAAGGGCAAACCAGCCAGCTCGTTTTAAGGCCCGGATTCCACCATTGCGGACGTTCACACGTTGCCACTACAGTCTCCCATGGCCGTCCACGGAAGCTGTCATTGCGGTAGGGTCCGCATAGAAGCGCCCAGCGCCCCGGCGTGGGTCGCGGACTGCAACTGCTCCCTCTGTCGCCGACTCGCATGGCGGGTCGCCTATTTCCCGCCAGATGAGGTGCGCATTTCGGGTGAGACGCTAGCCTATATCTGGGGCGATCGGATGATCGGCATTCATCACTGCCCCGTCTGCGGCTGCGGGACCCATTGGCGGACGCTCGGCGAAGACTTTGGGAGGATGGGCGTCAATGCACGCTTGCTCGACGGTTTCGATGAAAGCGCCGTAGAGGTCCGGAAATTCGACAACGCCGGCTAATGTCCGCTTTCCACCGAGGCTGGGTGAAAACGCCTGCGAAAGGCGTAGAACAATCTTGCTCGACCGATATGGCGTAGGATTTTCCCGGCTCGGCGTCTTCCTCTCTGGTTTTTCCGAGGGCGGCTGGGCGAGCCTGGCCGCCCTTCGCCTACTCGAAGAAGAGGGTCAGCCTGTTCTGGGCTCCGCGCAGGTGGCCGGCGCCTACGATCTTCGGCGCCGAGCGCTGCCCGCGGCCTTGAAGGGCGGGGCGCGGTCCAGTTCGCTCTACCTCGCCTATGCGGCGTGGGGACAGTCCGCCTACTACGGTCAACGCCTCGATAGCGTGATGACCCCCCAATACGCCAAACTCGTCGAGCACCTGTTCGCGGGCGCCAAGCCAACGGACATTGTCAGGGCCCTGCCCGTCGATCCGCGTCGCATGTTCAACCATAGCTTCCTGGACGCTTTCGACCACAATGGCGCCAATTGGTGGCTCGACGCCTTCGCGGCCAATACCCTAGCCGATGTGACGCCGCGCGCGCCTGTCCGGCTCTACTATGGATCGAAGGACCGCGACGTGCCGCCCGAGGAAGCCTTGGCCGCCGCACGCGCGATGCGGGCGCGCGGCGCGGATGTAATGGCCGTCGACGTAGGACCGATCGGGCATGATCCGTCCATGTTGGCCGCGGCTCCCCTGATTTTGGCGTGGCTTCGAGAGCTCGAACGGCCCGAGCGAGGGAAATCGTCCGCTGGGATGGGTCGACCGACCGTCCTCTGACCGCCGGGGTGTGCAAACTCTGGAAAGCGGGGCGGGTGCGGTTCGAACCAAGAACCGTCGACCCTTAGTCAGACCTAAGCCGCGGTGAGAGATTGAAGGCGCTGTATGGCGATTTCCACGGCCACTTGGATCGTGCGGTCCAGGCGGCGCACCGGCGCGGGAGGCTGGCCGACGGGCAGTCCGATCTGGTTGGCCACGGCATAGGCCACCCGAAGGCCGCCATGCTCGCGGAAGAGCGTCCAGATGGGCGCAAAGGCCGCGTCGAGTTCGGCCGCCTCGTCTGATCGTCTTGCCTGGGCCGCTCGCGTC
>JANXWN010000181.1 GCA_025351125.1 Caulobacteraceae bacterium
CCTACCGCTCGGCTGACGCCGAGTCGCTTCCTTCGAGAGCGGAAGAGAAAAGATTTGTCCGCGCGTCTTTGTGACCTCACAAACGGTCGTTGCGTAAAATGATAAGTGTCTTCACGCAAATTGAGAGTATCTTCAACGCACCCACCCGTACGACCGCTCGCTAGCGGCCGGACCCGGCCTTTTTTGAGAACCCGCGCCGAATGCCAATCTCTCTTAAAATCGACTTTATTTCCGACGTGTCCTGTCCGTGGTGCGTCATCGGTCTTAGCGGGTTGGAGCAGGCGCTGGCGCGGCTGGAAGACTTGGTGGCGGCGGATATCGCCTTTCAGCCGTTCGAGCTCAATCCCGACATGCCGCCCGAGGGGCAGAATATCGGCGAGCATGTCGCTCAAAAATATGGCGCGAGTTTGGAGCAGTCAACGGCGGCGCGCGCCAACATTCGGGCTCGCGCGGCAGACGTTGACTTCACGATCGCGACCGGCGCCGATAGCCGAATTTACAACACCTTCGCAGCGCATCGCTTGCTGCATTGGGCGGGCCTGATGGGCAAGCAGCGGGCCTTAAAGCGCGCTTTGTTCGAGGCTTATTTCACCCATGGGCAAAACATCGCCGATTACGATGTCTTGGTGGCTGTCGTTCGTTCGTCGGGACTAGATGGCGACGCGGCGCGAGATGTTCTGGACGCCGGCGCGTTTGCCGACGACGTGCGCGCCGCGGAGGGGCATTGGCACCACGAGGGGATCACCGCTGTACCCGCCGTCGTGATCAACGACCGATATTTGATTTCGGGCGGACAACCTGCTGCGGCGTTTGAAAAGGCGCTGCGCGGGATTGCCGCTGAGATGGCCGCCGCCGCGGCGCCGACTGCGCCATAAACGAATCTCTACAAAGTTTTGCCGGTTTTGAGCAATCGTTGTTGCTAACGATTAAGATCGTGTTAAGGATTGGGAAAGCGTTTCCTTGGGGGTTGATATGCGCAAACTTACAATATCCTTGGTTCTCGGAACTGTCTGGGTTTCCGGGATGGCATACGCCGAGCCGGTTGCTCAACGCTCACCCGGCGATTTTCTGAAAGCGATCCAAAGTGCGCCCTGTGCAAACGGCGAACCGCGCGACGAGGATGGTTTGTGTCCGCCTGTTAGCGGCGGCCAAAAGGGTTTCACCCTGTTTGCCAATCCGTCAGCCGGTCCAGCCAGCGTCCACCCGTCGGCCGGCGCCGCACCGCACGCCGCGACCAAAACCGCCATCGCCCCCGCCAAACGACGTCTCGCGCCACAAACCGCGCACGCGTCGGTGCTGAGCGACTTGATGATCACCTTCAAGGTAGGTTCAGCCGACTTGACCGATCAAGGCCGCATTGAAGCGTCCAGCTTCGCCAAGGCCTTGGTGACGCCCGCCATTGCCGGCACGCGTTTTGAGATCGCCGGTTACACCGACGCCAGCGGCGCAGCTGACCGAAACCACACATTGTCGCAAGCTCGCGCCGAAGCGGTGAAATCCTTCTTGGTATCGCAGGGTGTCGATCAATCGCGCCTCGAAGCCAAGGGTTACGGCTCTAAGAATTTAGCCGTCCCGGCCAACCCGAAGAGCCCCGCGAACCGGCGGGTCGAAGCGCGCACGCTGAATTAGGTTCACGCGGGTCAATCGGGCGCCGCCGTTCAGTTTGCCGCTCCGACTGTCGGTTGTTCAGACACTTTGGGAGCGGGTTGGGGATACTATGAGCGATCGACGGGGTCGGCGGGGCGTATTTCTGGGTGCGGCCGGATTGGCGAGCGTGGCGTCGGCAAGCGTCGCCATTGCGCAAGCCGTGCCACTTCCGATTCAGCCGAACCCGTCGCAGACAGTCCCGACCCGTGAGCAGTTAAATCCCGGCGCGCAGGCGCTGACCGCCGCGCGCAAACGACCGACCGATCTTTTCTCCGCCCCCGCCGCGGAGGCTTGCACTCTTCCGGCGGACTCGTCACTTGCGTTCACCCTGACTGGGATAGACGTCAACGGCACCAAAGCCTTATCGACCGCGGCGCTGCACGATGTGGCCTCTGACATGATCGGGCGGTCGATTACACCGTCGGATCTGTGTCAAATTCGCGACCGCATCGCCGCGCGGTTGTTCCAAAAAAGTATCCTGGCTCGCGTCTTGATCCCCAAACAACAGATCGCCGGCGGGCGCGTCTCCTTCACCGTGATCGAGGCGCAAATCGTCTCGGTGCGATATCATGGCGATATCGGGCCGGTCCAAGGCAGGGTTGAAGCGTATCTGAATCACTTGCGCGGCTTGGCGCCGTTTGATCTGGATACAGCCCAGCACTACTTGCTGCTGGCCAACGAAATTCCAGGCGTGCACGTTTTCGCCGCCCTGTCGCACTCCACGTCGCAGGATGCGCCGCTCGGCGGACTCGATCTCGATATCGCCCTAACCCGCACCGCCATAGACGAGATCGGCGCTGTGCAAAACACGAGTTCCAAAACTTTGGGGCCCTGGAGCGCCATTGCGCGCGTCGACTTCAACAGCTTCACGTCTCTGGGCGAGCGCACCTCGTTGATCACCTATTCCACCCTGGGAAACAACAGCCAAGAGGTGGTCGAAGTCATCGAGCAGGCTCGCGTCGGTGGCAGCGGTTTATATGCTCAAAGTAGTTTCGCTTATGGCCGTTCCCGCCCGGGCGACATACTCACGCCCTTGCATTTGCTGGGCAACTCCTACGTCGGAAGCTTCGAACTCGACGACCCGCTGATCCGCCTCAAGCGCTTGAAATGGACGGCGGCCCTCGGATTTGATCTGATCAACCAATCTACAACCTTCCCCGGCGGCGGCGCCCTGAGCGACGACCATCTGCGAATTGTCTGGCTGCGGTCCGACACGGCGATACAGCACACCTTCGGCCAAGACGTGTTCGGCGATTTCGTCACCGCCAGCGCCGACCTAACCCTACAAGCGCGCAAAGGACTGCATATCTTGAGCGCCAGCGCGCCCAACGCCGCCGCTCTGTCCCGCATCGAAGGCCATTCCGACGCCTGGGTTCTGCGCGCGGTCGGCGACGCCGGCATTGATGGAAAGCCGCTCAACGGCGGCATACCCTTCAACATCACAGCCCATGTCGAAGGCCAGTGGGCCGACCGTCCGCTGTTGGCCTATGAGGAACAAGCCATCGGCAACCTGACTGTCGGTCGAGGCTATGATCCAGCCGCCGCCACGGGCGACCGCGTGATCGCGGCGGAGTTTAAGGCCAAGTTCGGTCCGTTCGTCATCGCCAAGACTGTGGGTTTCGCGCCTTACGGTTTTTACGATATCGCCCGGGTGACAAACCTAGATCAAGGCTCGATCGACGTGACGCTTCACTCAGTGGGCGGCGGCGTAGAAATCCGATTGCCTTACGGCGTGCGCGCCGACATCGCCTACGCCAAACCGTTGGACAAACCCTTCTCGGCCGCCAAATCGATTCCGCCCGCGCGGGTGCTGGTGCAGTTGGTCGTCGTTCATTGAGCCTCATTCCCTGCCTTCGTTGAAGGACAAAGTCATGTTGTCGAAATCCGCATTGCAAACCGCCCACCCCCTCAAGGCGCTCCTCTTGGGCGGCACCGCCCTCTGCGCCGTGGCCGTCGTCGGGATGGCGGGATCGACCCGCGCGGCGGGCATGCCGGTTCAGGGCGCGAACGATCTGTCGGCACTCAGCGCGGCGGGCAATTTGGCGACCAAAGTATGGACGGGCGCCGTCACGGCCGGGACCGCGGCATTTACCACCGACGCGACCGGCACGACGGCAGGCGTCACCTTGACCGCCGCCCGAACGATCGTCGACTGGACCAGTTTCACGGTCGCGAGCGGCAATACCGTAAATTTCAAGTTCACCAACGCCGCTACCGATATCGTGATTAATCGCGTCGCCGCGGGCCAGATCGATGTTCAATCCGGCGGCACAGTCACCGGAAAATTGGGGGCGAGCACCGCCGGCAACATCTGGTTCCTCGCCGCCGGCGGCGTTCTGCTCAACGGCACGGTAAGCGCCAACGGCGTGCTGGCCGGCAATAACACCGTCTTGTTCGATACCACTTTGCTGGATCCGGCCAACACCGTCCCCTCGATCAAGACAAGCCTCGCGGTCGCATCGTCGCTGATCGACGTTTCCGGCGTCGTCTCGGCGTCCGGCGCGACCATCGCCGCCAATGGCGATATTTCCCTCACCGGGACGGTGGACGCGGGCGCGACCGGGACGGTCAGCCTTATATCACAGACCACGGGCAAACCGGGCGTAATCGCCGAATCCGGCGCCGGGCTGATCACCGCGGCGACCTTGACGGGATCGTCGGTCGGCGGCGCGAGCCTGATCGGCGCCAACCTGTTCGACAATCTCGCGGGCTTCACCAACACCGGGGTTGGGGCCGTCTCGGTGACGGACGCCAAGGCCTCGGGCCTGACGGTGACTTCAGCGGTGAACGCCGGGGCGGGCAACACCCTGACCTTGACCACGACCAACGCCGGTCCTTTAACGCTCAACGCCAACCTGACCGCAGC
>JANXWN010000204.1 GCA_025351125.1 Caulobacteraceae bacterium
GCCGATCGTTGCAGAGCCCGTCACGTCTGACGACCTCACACGACTGGTCGGTATCGGCCCCAAGGTGGCTGACGCCCTCGCCGCGCGTGGCGTAACGCAATTCGCGCAACTCGCTGCTTGGACAACCGACGATCTGACCAAATTCGATGCCGACCTGAAACTGCTCGGTCGCGGGACGCGCGACGCTTGGATCGCCCAAGCGAAACGCCTCGCCACCGAAGGCTAAATTGGTTTAGGCTGGCGTTCCACTGCCGTTCGGTGAGGCTCCATGGCTCGCATACCCTATTTTGATCCCGCTCAGGCCGTCGGTCGCGCCGCGAAGGCCTACGCCCGCCTTCCCGCCCTGAACATCTTCCGAATGCTCGGCCATTCGGGTGAATTGCTCGACGGGTTCGCCAAACTCGGCGGGCAGATTCTCAACTTTATGAGCCTCGACCCCGGCCTTCGTGAAATCGCCATCGTGCGCGTCGGCGTGTTGTCCGGCGCAAGCTATGAAGTGTACCAACATCGACGCATCGCCCGCGATATCGGCCTTTCGGACGCCCTGATCGACGCTATTGAGGAGGGGCCGGCCGCTGCCGTCCTCAATGACGCCCAACGCGAAGTCATAGCCTTTACCGACGATGTGGTCGCTAACGTGCGGGCCGGCGACGCAACCTTTCAGCCAATTTTTGCACGCCATGGCGCCAAGGGGACCCAGGAACTGACCCTCACCATCGGCTACTACATGATGGTCTCGCGCTTTTTGGAAACCTTCGACGTTGATATCGAAGACATCCCGACGCCAGGGCCGAAGGTTTCCGGCTTGCCGACCTAGCCGTCGGGCGCCGGCTCGGACGATCTCGACGTCTGACCGATATAAATCGCACCCATTCGGAAAAATGGGGCTTTACCCCTTGCCCTGCGTGTATCCCAGATCGTGGTTGAGAGCATCCAAGATCGCGGTGGCGGCATCCGCGATCACCGTGCCCGGCGGAAATATGAGGCGGGCTCCGCCGTCTTTTAACGCCGGGAAATCGCCAGGCGGAATAACGCCGCCGACGACGATCATCATGTCGCGACGGCCCAGTTTGGCGAGTTCGTCGCGTAACTCGGGAATCAGCGTCAAGTGCCCAGCGGCGAGGGAGCTGGCGCCCACGACATGAACATTCAACCGCACCGCTTCGCGCGCCGTTTCAGCGGGCGTGGCGAACAGCGGACCGACTTCGATAGTGAAACCGAGATCGTCAAAGCCGGTCGCGATAACCTTTTGACCGCGGTCGTGGCCGTCCTGCCCCATTTTGGCGACAAGCATTGTCGGTGCGCGCCCATCCGCCTCGGTAAAGGCCCCCACCATGTCCCGCACACGCGTCACATTCGGCGCCGGCCCAACGGCGTCGGCATAAACGCCGCGCACTACCTCGGGCTTAGCCTTGTGGCGACCAAATACGTTTTCGAGCGCGAAACTCATCTCACCGACAGTGGCGTGCGCGCGCGCCGCTTGAACGCATAGTTCAAGTAAGTTGCCCTTGGCGCGCGCCCCCGATTCCAAAGCCGCCAGCGCCACGTCGACCCCGCGCTGGTCGCGAGCCGCTTTCAACACCCGCAACTTTTCCAGTTGACTGACCAGGACGGCCGAATTGTCGACCGACAAAATGGGAATGTCGTCCTCGGTTTCGACCACATATTTATTGACGCCGACCAGGGTCTGGCGACCGCTGTCGATGCCGCCTTGCGTACGAGCGGCGGCTTCTTCAATTCGGCGTTTGGGCAGGCCCTCGCTGATCGCGCGCGCCATCCCACCGATGGCTTCAACTTCGGCAATGTGCGAGAGGGCGCGGGCGGCCAAATCGTGGGTAAGGCGCTCAACGTAATAGCTGCCACCCCAAATATCGACAGTGCGGGTTAAACCGCTTTCCGCCTGCAGGATCAACTGCGTATTACGTGCGATCCGCGCCGAAAAATCGGTCGGCAAAGCTAAAGCTTCGTCCAATGAGTTGGTGTGCAGGCTTTGGGTCTGACCAGCCACCGCCGCCATGGCCTCGATGGTGGTGCGCGCGACGTTGTTGAAGACGTCCTGCGCCGCTAGGCTCCAACCGCTGGTCTGGGTGTGAGCGCGCAGGGAAAGAGAGCGGGCGTCCCGCGGGTCAAAATTCTCACGCATCAACCTTGCCCACAGCAGGCGCGCGGCGCGTTGTTTGGCCACCTCCATGAAAT
>JANXWN010000257.1 GCA_025351125.1 Caulobacteraceae bacterium
ATCACGCCGGCCAGAGCCAAGGCCATGCCGACGCCGCGACGCCAGCCGACCTTTTCGCCCAACATGACCATCGACAGCACCGTCGAGATCGGCACGCCGACTTGGCTGACGACGGCGAAGTCGGACGGCGAGGTGGTCTTCAAACCCACGAACGACAGGGCGAAGCTTCCGCCGCCCATCAGCAGGCCCACGACGATCATCCGCCACACCGGGCGCGGGGCAGGAAGCAGCCAAGGCGCGGTCGCCAACACCACCACCGCGAAGCGCGCGCCGGCGTAAAACAGCGGCGGCGCGCCCAAACCGGAGATGACGATCTTCGACAGCACGCTGTTCGCCGCCCAAACCAGGCAGACGCCGATCAACAGAGCAAAATCGCGTAGGGGCACGCGCGTGGCTTAAGACGCGTCGGCCGCTTCGTCGAAGGTTTTTTCCAAAGACTCGGACCCCGCCTCTCTTCCCCCTCCGGGAGAAGCGGCTCGGCGTCAGCCGAACGGTAGGGGGTGGGGAAGAGAGATCGTGTGATGTGTCTCGAATAGCGCGCTGGGACCGTCCATAATGCCTGCGTGCCCCAACCGCCCGACAACCCCGACCGCGCGCGCTTCCTGGCGCAATTGAGCCATGAATTGCGCACGCCGTTGAACGCCGTCATCGGTTTCGCCGAGGCGATCAAAAGCCGCGCCTTTGGTCCCCTTAGCGATGGATATGCGGAGCAGGCCGGGTACATTTACGACGCCGGGCGCCACATGCTCGCGCTGATCAACGCAATGTCCGATATGGCCGACGCCGGCGGCGAGCGACGCCGCGCCTTCGAGACCTTCGATGTGTGCGCCGCGATGGCCACCGTCGTCGCCATGACCGCCGCGCCGACCCTCAAGTTCGCCCCCTCGCCCGCCATCATGATCTTCGCGGACCGCGTGGCGATCGGGCAAATCGCGATAAATTTGATCGCCAACGCCGTTAAGGCCGTCGGGCCGGACGGCGAAGTCACCCTGGCGATCGAGGCCAACGGCCGCGATTTGGTTTTGACGGTGGACGACGCCGGGCCGGGGATCGCCGCGGCGCGACCCATCGAGAGCGACAGACTGGGCCTCGGCCTGGCTTTGGCGCGCGGCCTTTGTCGTCTGCACGGCGGCGGATTGACGATCTACAGTCAGGCGGGAGTCGGGGTGACGGCGGTTGCGCGCCTGCCCGTGATCGCGCAAGCGTAACCGACTATGGAGCTTTCCAGCGACATTTGGGTCTACGCCCTGGTCCGCCGCGCCGAATTGGCAGGCGCCTTCGCCATGATCTTGCGCAAAGGCGATGCCCGCGGCGGCGCGGTGCTGGTCAAGACCGTCGACCGCAAAACCGGGGTCGCTCAGTTGTGGTCGCAGGCCACGCGGGCCGATGGCCAAAGCGTGTGGATGCAGCCCAAACCCGACGCGCTCGAGAGCGACCTCGATGCCCACATCGAACGCGCGGCCCGGATCGATCCGGATATCTGGGTCGTGGAGGTCGAGGACGCCGACGGCAGGCGGTTTTTTACCGAGCCGGTCGATAATTAGGCAGGTGCTGTCCCCCGCCAGATGGAAAGCGGTGTCCGGCAGCGCCGAAGGGCTTATGAATATCGTAGATTTCCGCGGCGATGGAGCCGTAACGATTGGTCGTCGTGTTGCTAATGGGGATCATAACTGTCTCGCTTTGCAATCGGCATGGCCGCGCGTGGCGGGCCGAGTCACAATAAAGGGGCGACGCGCGGCCAAGCCGGCGTGGGCGAAAGGCCTGCGGTGATCGCGGCGCTTATGGCGTGATTAAGCCTTCATCGAACGCAGCTTCCGCCCGGCGAGGGGGCGGCGTCAAGACCGCGCGCAAGAGCCGGCCTCATCGCTTCAAGGCTCGGTAGCTGCGGGCGTCCCCTACGTCGCGCGCGAGAGGGCGCGATCCACTTCCCCCAGCCATCGGGCGGAGAAAGAATCAGGATGCGGCTCTTCCCATTCGCCTCGAATCTTGGGCGTCGGGCGCGAGCGGGTTATGGTCTGGTTATGAAGCGCTTATTCGGCCGCGAAAAGTCCCGCGCATGACCGTCACGGCCTGGGCCGTCACCACCGGGGAGGCCGGGATGCGCAGGCAGGCGCGGGGGTTGGCGTGCGCCGCCGCCGATGTCGTGGTGGAAAAGACGGTGCGCGGCGGTTGGCCCCGGCGGTGGACCGGGCGAGCGGGCGACGACCCGCTCGCCCCGCCCTATCCCGACATCATGATCACCTGCGGACGCCGCGCCGCGCCGTATGCCATCGCGGTGAAGCGGGCGAGCGGCGGGCGGACGGTGATCGTGCACGTGCAAGACCCGCGCGCACGGCGCAGCGCCTTCGATTTGATCGTCGCGATGACCCACGATTCCATCACGGCCGGCGGCAATGTCGTCAAGGTCGCCACCGCCCTGCATGACTTGACCGCGCCGTCCCTCGTGGCGGTCGGCAAGGGGTGGGAAGCGCGCTTCGCGGACCTGACGCGCCCGCTTGCCGGGGTGGTCGTCGGCGGCGCCGTCAAGGGGCGGCGCTGGACCGACGGCGATACGCAAGCTTTGATCGTCGCGCTTGCAAAATTGCGCGCCGTCGGCGGACTGGCGATCACGCCGTCGCGCCGTACGCCCGATGCGGCGCGCGCCGCGCTGGCCGACGCCTTTGCCGGCGACCGGGGCGTCTACGTGTGGGACGGCGCCGGCGACAATCCGTATCGCGCCGTCCTCGCCCTGTCGGACCGGTTGATCGTCACCGGCGACAGCGTGTCGATGATCTCCGGTCCGACAGGGCGAGGACGGCGCGATACGGATTGTCGCCGGCCCCGTCCCACACGTAATCGCCGCGATCGCCGGCAAAGGCGTCGGCCAGCGCGGCGCGCG
>JANXWN010000263.1 GCA_025351125.1 Caulobacteraceae bacterium
CCGCTCCACGCCAAGTGGAAGCCATAAGCTTCGCCGGCCTGCTCATCCGTGGCCGGGTGGCACAAGATCACGGCCGGAAAACTGTCGTGCGAGGTCCGTCCCCGGCGGTTCTCGCGAACATAGCCGCCCATTTGGCGAGCAAATCGCTCGCGATGAAACTCATCGGCCCAGCGCCCGCAAAAGCCGATGATCTGCGTCATCGCCGAGGGGACCGGCAGAACGGCGGTCGCCATCTCCGCGAGGTCCAGCAAGTCATCGCCGTGATTGGTCAAGATTGTCGCGAAAGTCAGGATTCCGGTGCGAGGTGAGAGGGCGATACGATAGTTTAGCGTTACGCGGGTTCGCATATCGCGGCAGACGAGGTCGACGGCGTGATCGCTTGGGCGAACTTCAGTGACAACGCAAAGACTGTCCCAATCGCGGCCGCCGCGATGCGCCGATAAACCGGCGGGCCCCAGAAGGCCCAATCCCGGCTCGAATGCCAGCGATTCAGTGATAAATCTGTCGGCATTTCCCGGGCTGCTCTGGCGCGCGCCTAGACGCTCCACATCGTCGACCGACACCGCCCCCGACAATTGCGGGCCCCAATGCACGATTCGGGGCGGCTCGCCGATCGCGCACGACATGATAAACGTCGCGCCGCGGGCGTCGAAACGGATAAATTTCATGAGCAGACCCTGGACGTTTCGATTGCGCTAGCCCCAGTCTACCCGCCGAGCAGCCTCCTTCGAAACGGTGTCGCTTAAAAAAACTTTAGCACGCTTCTCGGCGAGCGAGCCGGCATCGAAGGCGGCGCGGCGCTCGGTAAGGGGGAGCCGCCACACCGAAGATCGCGCGTCGAGAGCCCCTTTTGTCGGCTGCGCTGACATTTCCCCAGGGGGGCAAAGAATGGAGAAATCTTCTCTCCCTTTTTGGGGGGAGCGACTCGGCGTCAGCCGAGCGGTAGGGGGAGCCGCTGCACAGACATCCGCGCGTCCAATGCGAATAGATCATAATCTATTGATTTCATTGGAGCGGCCGGCGAGAATCGAACTCGCGACATTCAGCTTGGGAAGCTGACGTTCTACCTCTGAACTACGGCCGCGCGCGCTGGGGCGCGGGGGCGCGACCATAGCGAAATGGGGCGCCGGAGCAAGACGTGCGTTGACCTGCGGGCGGCATGGTCGCAGGATAGCGCCCGCAACGTTAACGACGGGAGACGCCTCATGGCCGACGGAAATCTGATGCCCAAAGCTAATTTCCACACCATGGTCGAGAGCACACAAGCCGATTGGCAGGCGTATATGGCGGCCGCCGCGCCATTTAATCGCGCCCATGCCGACCGCCTGCTCGGCAGCCTGCGGCAACTGGGTGAAGAAGGCGGCGGATTCGCGGTCACGCGGCTGGAACACTCGCTGCAGACCGCCACCCGCGCGCACCGCGACGGTCGTGATGAAGAATATGTCGTTTGCGCCCTGACGCACGACGTTGGCGATCTGATGGGGCCGGCCAATCATGCCGAGGTCGGGGCGATGATCATGAAGCCGTACATCAGCGAAGCCAATCACTGGATGATGGACAAACACGGTATATTTCAAGGTTATTACTTCTTCCACCATCTGGGCCTCGACCGCGACATGCGCGACCAATTCCGCGGCCACCCGCACTTCGAGTACACCGCGCAGTTCTGCCATCTGTACGACCAAAACAGCTTCGAACCCGGCTATGACACCATGCCGCTCGAGGCGTTCGAGCCAATGCTTCGCCGCGTGCTGGCCCATCCCAAATCATCGATCTACAAAAAGGCGGCGTAAACCCGGCGCAGGGGCCGGGTCGCCCTTGCCTGCCGTAAGGCGGGGCCGCGCCATTTGCGGGCTTCAACACCGGAGGCGACGCAATGCAAATCGCATGGAGCGATGACGAACGGGCGTTCCGGACCGAGGTTCGGACGTTTTTGGACGACGCCCTGACGCCTGAGCTGCGCGCGGCGGGCCGCAACATGACCAGCGTTTACGCCCACCCGACGATCAGCCTGACGTGGCAGCGCATTCTACACGCCAAGGGCTGGGCGGCGCCGGCTTGGCCGGTCGAATACGGCGGGTGTGGATGGTCGGCGGCGCGGCGTTCGATCTTCGCCGCCGAGCTTTCCGCGGCCGGTGCCCCGCCTCTTTCGCCGATGGGGCTAGGGATGTGCGGGCCGGTGCTGATCGGCCACGGTACGCCACAGCAAAAGACGCGATTCCTGCCGCGGATGTTGTCGGGCGAGGATTTGTGGTGTCAGGGCTATTCCGAGCCCGGTTCCGGCTCGGACCTCGCCGCCTTGCAAATGAGCGCCCGGGCCGACGGCGACGATTTCATCTGCAACGGCCACAAGATTTGGACCACCCACGCCAATGCCGCCGATTGGATCTTCTGTCTGGTGCGCACCAGTCAGGAAAAAATCCGTCAATTGGGCATCACCTTCATCCTGATCGACATGACCACGCCGGGGGTGGAAGTGCGCCCGATCATCTCGCTGTCGGGCGAGCATATCCAGAACGAGGTGTTTTTCACCGACGTGCGCGTTCCCAAGACCAACGTCGTCGGCGCAGTCGGCGACGGCTGGACGGTGGCGAAATACCTGATGCAATTCGAGCGCGGCGGCGGATCAAGCGCGCCCGGCTTCAGAACCCGCCTAGCGAAAATCCGCGCCATGACCACGGATTTGGACGGCTTCGCCGGCCGCCTCGCCGACGCCGCCATCGCCGTCGACGCCCTCGAAGCGGTAGAGATGCGGGTGATGGCGGGCCTGGCGTCGGGCCAGGCGCCGGGCCCCGAATCCTCAATGCTGAAGACCGTCGGCACCGAGCTGAGCCAACGTCTAACCGAACTGTCGCTGGAAGCGGCCGGGGTTTACGGCGCGCCGTTCCAGCCACACGCCGTTCACGCCGGCGGCCCCACCTACGGGTTCGTCCCGCCTAACGACGGCCAAGCCGTCGGCCCGTCGGACGCCTGGACCGCGGCGCCCAAATATTTCCACGACCGCGCCGGCTCGATCTACGCCGGGACCAACGAGATTCAGCGCAATATCATGGCCAAGGCGATTTTGGGGCTGTGAGCTTACGGAGCGCGGGCGCGCCGCCCGCGTCGTGCCACGCCGCCGAATGGATCCTCGGGACCGAGACGCCGTTCATCTTCTTCGCCTCCGTCATAGCCGGGTGTTAGTCCCGGCTACCCATTGGGCGAGCGGGTGGATGTGGCCGTGCGCGCGCACGGCCCTGGCGAGGCCTCGCCGAATGGATCGGCGGGACTGACGCCCGCCGATGACGGAGGGTGGGAGAGGTGCATCGGCCGCACCGTCCAATCAGCCCTCCATCCTTGTCCGACAACGCATCGAGAAAGACCTGCCGTCGGTTGAGGAAATTGCGGGTGACCTGAAAACGATCGGTGTCTTCGTAGTCCACGCGCTCAAGGCCGTTTGAGGTGGTCTGATAGATCCAAGCGTCTGGGTAGCCCAGAATGATCGGTGAATGCGTGGCGATGATGAATTGGGACCTTCGACCCACAAGCTCGTGCATTCGCGCCAGGAAACTCAGCTGTCGGTTGGGCGAAAAGGCGGCTTCAGGTTCGTCGAGGATGTAGCGTCCGGCGCCGCGAAAACGATTGTCTAACAGGGCGAAGAAAGACTCGCCGTGCGACTGCTCATGTAACGACACGTCGCCGTATCCGGTGACGCCTAGATCCTCAACCTGGGTGGCGACATTAAAATAGCTTTCAGCGCGCAGAAAATAACCGTCCCGCGCCCGTTTGCTGGACCGGATCGGACGCACGAACTGGTGCAGAGATGAATGCGATGGGCGGGTGCCGAAGTTGAAATTCTGGCTGCCGCCCTCGGCGTTGAAACCCCAAGCGACGGCCAGGGCCTCTATCAGGGTTGACTTGCCCGACCCATTTTCCCCGACCAAAAACGTTACCTTCGGGTGCAACCAATTCGTCCAGATTGCGCACAACGGCGAGGTTGAAGGGATAGCGCGACGCGTCCCAACCCTCGCGCCGCTCAAACCGCGCGGCGATCCAATAATGCTCGGCATCGACGGCGCGCATGAAACGGACCTTCCCGTAGGCGGGAGCTTATGGAAAGGCCTCAGGCTATCCCCGCGTCAGGCTGACGACCGAAGATGATTTATTTCAGACACCGCCCTGCACTTCCGCCAGCGCCACGCCGCCATCGACAGGTATCGTCGCCCCGACCACGTAATCGCCGGCCCGCGAGGCGAGATAGATCGCGGCCGCCGCCATGTCTTCGTCGCGACCAATGCGGCGGCTGGGGATGCGTTTGGAAACCTCCTCGCCTTGATCGCGGGCGACGCGGTTCATCTCCGAGGCGAAGGCTCCCGGCGCGATGGCGGTGACGACGATGTTGTCGGCGATCAGCCGCGCGGCCAGCCGGCGCGTGAGGTAAATCAGACCGGCCTTGGAAGCGTGATAGGAATAGGTCTCCTGCGGATTGAGCCGCATGCCGTCGATCGAGGCGATATTGATCACCTTGGCCGGACGGTCGGGCGAGGCGGCGGCCTTCAGCGCCCCGTGCAGGGCTTGCGTCAAGAAAAACGGCGATTTGAGGTTAAGGTCCATCACCTTGTCCCAGCCGCTTTCGGGAAAGGCCTCGAAATCGGCCATCCAGGCGGCGCCGGCATTATTGACCAAGATATCTAGCTTGGGCTCCAAGGCGGTGACGCGGGCGGCCAAGGCGCGCGCGCCTTCCAGCGTCGATATATCTTGCGGCAGAGAGATACACTCGCCCCCCGCCGCCGAAAACTCCGCCGCCGTCGCGTCGCACGCCGTGGCCTTACGGGCCGAAATATACACCTTGGCCCCATGCATTAAAAAGCCCTCAGCGATCATCCGCCCAATGCCGCGCGACCCACCGGTGACCAGGGCGACCTTGCCGACAAGACTGAAGAGATCGTTGCGCATGGAGTTCCTCTCAAAGGGCCATAAGCGGGCCCGGCGCCCGCCAAATCCGTTGTACAGCCGGCTCGTCCACAAAGTGAATGCTTAACGCTGGCGACAGTGTCGCGAATGATTGAAACCGCGCTTAACGGCCGGCTGCGACGAGGTTTAACGACCGACCGATCAGCGCGCCAAAAACGAGAGGCCGACGTCTGGCGATTAAGGGCTTACAGACCCATCATGATCATCACCATCCCAACCACCCCCTACTCCGATCAAAGGCCCGGCACTTCGGGTTTGCGCAAGAAGGTGCGGCTGTTTCAGCGGCCACATTACGCCGCCAATTTCATTCAGGCGGTGTTCGACTGCGTGCCGGGCAAGCCGGGCGCCAGCCTCGTGGTGGGCGGCGATGGGCGTTATTTTAACCGCGAGGCGATTCAACTGGCTTTGCGCATGGCCGCCGCCAATGGATTCGCCCACGCCATCGTCGGATGCGGCGGTGTCCTCTCGACGCCCGCCGCCAGTCATTTGATCCGGCTGCGCGGCGCGGTCGGCGGCCTTATTTTTTCGGCCAGCCACAACCCCGGGGGTCCGGACGAGGATTTCGGGATAAAATACAATATCGCCAACGGCGGACCGGCGCCCGAGACGGTGACCGAAGCGATTTTCGCTCGCACGCAAGTGATCAAGCAATATGCCACGCTGGACACCCCGGACATCGACCTCGACCAACGCGGGGCCTGTCGGCTTGGCGACATGAGCGTCGAAATCATCGATCCGGTCGCCGACTACGCCGCGTTGATGGAAACGCTGTTTGATTTCGCGGCCATTCGCGCTCATCGTCAAAGCGGATTTAGTCTCATCTTCGACGCGATGCACGCCGTCACCGGACCATATGCGATCGAGATTCTGCAACGGCGATTGGGGTTTGAGAACGGGTCGGTCGTGAACGGCGTCCCCCTGCCCGACTTTGGCGGCGGCCACCCCGATCCCAATCTGGTCAACGCCCGCGCCCTGTATGAGCGGATGATGGCCCGCGGGGCCCCCGATTTTGGGGCCGCATCCGATGGCGATGGCGACCGCAATCTGGTGATCGGACGCGGACGGTACGTGTCGCCCTCGGATGCCCTGGCGATCCTCGCCGCCAACGCCCATCTGGCGCCCGGCTATGCGAAGGGCCTGGCGGGCATCGCCCGATCCATGCCCACCAGCGCCGCCGCCGACCATGTCGCCGCCGCCCTCGAAATTGCGCTCTACGAGACGCCGACTGGCTGGAAATTCTTCGGGAATTTATTGGACGCCGGTTTGGCCACGATTTGCGGCGAGGAAAGCGCCGGGGCCGGGTCGGATCACGTCCGAGAAAAGGACGGCCTGTGGGCCGTGCTTCTGTGGTTGAACATTTTGGCGGTGCGACGCCTGTCGGTCGATGCCCTGATCCAGGATCATTGGCGCCGCTTTGGCCGCAACTATTACGTGCGTCACGACTACGAAGGCATCGAAAGCAGCCAGGCGGAGTCGTTGATCCAAGCCCTGCGCGCCAAGTTGTCGTCGCTGCCGGGTCAGGCGTTCGGAAGCTTGATCGTTAAGGCCGCCGACGATTTCGCCTATACCGATCCGGTCGACGGGTCGATCAGCCGCAATCAAGGCCTGCGCATTTTGTTCACAAACGGATCGCGGATGGTTTTTCGGCTATCCGGCACGGGCACGGTCGGGGCCACCTTGCGGCTTTATCTCGAGCATTATGTGGCCGCGGACGGCGACTTAGCTATGTCGCTATCGGACGCTCTTGCCGACTTGATCGCGGCGGCGCAAGCCGTCGCCGAGCTCGAAAGCCGTATCGGACGCAGCCAGCCGGACGTCGTAACCTAGCCGCTAAGGTCGGTTGCCTCCGCCTCCGTCGACGCGCACAACCGGGCCGCAATGAGCGGAGGGGCGGTATGAGGCAAATCGTTGCGGTCGATATTGGGGGGACGAACGCACGCTTCGCCTTGGCGCGAACCGGCGACGGTCGGGTCGAGAGTCTGACCGACGAGATCGTGCTAAAATGCGCCGAATACGCCAGCCTGCAGACCGCCTGGGAAGCCTTTGCCGCCAAGCTCGGCCGCCCGCTGCCGCGCGCCGCCGCCATTGCGGTCGCCTGCCCAGTGAGCGGCGAAGTTCTCCAGATGACCAACAATCCGTGGATCATTCGCCCCGGCATGATCGGCGAAAAATTGGGCTTGGACGAAGTTACTTTGATCAACGACTTCGGAGCCATCGGCCACGCCGTGGCCAAATTGGGTCCTGAGCATTTTCGCCAAGTCTGCGGGCCGACCGGGCCTTTGCCGACGTCGGGCGTGATCAGCATTTTGGGCCCCGGCACCGGCTTGGGCGTCGCCCTCCTGGTGCGCGATCAGGACGGCGCGAGGATCCTCGAAACCGAGAGGCGAGTTCTGATTCTTTCTCTTCCCCTTTTGGGGGAAGTGGATCGCGCCTCTTGCGCGAGACGAAGGGGGCGCCCGCCACGTCCCCGCCCCATACCGTTCGGCGGGGGAAAGAGGGGCGTCGCTAGTTCTCAGCGATTCCAGGCTCAACCCGCAAAGCCGCGCTCACGCGGTCTCGCAGAACGGGGACGATCTCCGCTTCAAACCAGGGATTGCGCCGCATCCAGCCGGTGCTTCGCCAGCTGGGGTGTGGCAGGGGGAAAAACGCCGCCGGGCCCTCGGCGAAGCGCCGCACCGTCTCGGTCAAGGTCAAGCGGCCGGGCCAATAGGCTTTTTGCGCGTACAGCCCGACCAGAAGAGTCAGCCGCACGTCCGCCAGATGAGCGCGTAGCGCGGCGTGCCATAGCGGCGCGCATTGCCGCCGGGGCGGCGCGTCTCCTCCGCTCGCCGCGACGCCCGGATAGCAAAACCCCATCGGCATAATCGCGATCTTGGCCGGATCGTAAAACGTCGTCGCATCGAGCGAGGTCCACGCCCGCAAGCGCTCGCCGCTAGGATCGTCCCACGGCACGCCGCTCGCATGCACCCTCGTGCCCGGGGCTTGGCCGATGATCAGCAGGCGCGCGGTCGCGGCCATCCGCACCACCGGCCGGGGCCCCAACGGCAAAGCCGCCGCGCAGACGGTGCAGGCGCGCACGTCGCGCAGTAAAACGTCCAATTCGGTCACTGGTTATCCATGACGAGCAGCAAAAATTGGCACTGCCGGAACGGGCTCGATATTTTTTCGATGATGCGCAGGTACCCGAGGGGAGCGTTGGCGATAGCGACGCGGGTCGCGGGATATCGCCTCCGATGACGCCAAACAAGCAAGCTTGACAACCGGAACAAAATAGGAACATTTGCGATCGGCCATCCGGCTTCACACCCAAAAAGGGGATTTTTGCTCATGAACCGTAATGTCATTGTTTCACTGACGGCGCTTTTAGTCGTCGCATCGGCGAACGCCGAAACAGTAGGCGCTTCGTCGGCATCGAAGGCGCCGACGGCGACGGAGGTCCGCACGCAATGCCGCGCGGAGGCCCGTGCGCAAGGGTTGAAAAACGAGGAACGCGTGGCCGCCGTCGACACCTGCTACGCCAAGGTTCTGCCGGAGCGCGCCGCGGCGCTCAAGTGTCGTCATGAGGGTAAGGCCAAAGGATTGGCGGGTTCCGAATTGCGTGATTTCACTCGGCAATGCCGTGGGGTCGCCGCGTAGTCGTGGGCGTCGGTCGCGTGGGGCGTCGCCCCACCGGCCTGCGGGGTGACGCGAAGGGGAGGCTGTTGCGGGTGAGCTGTGCTAAACAGCTATCGCCCGATTTCGGCTCTCCGCCTCAACTCATGGAACACCCCTCCCCGCCATGGCCATCGTCCTTTATATCGACGCCGACGCCTGCCCGGTAAAAGACGAGGTGTATCGCGTGGCGCAGCGCTATGGCTTGCAAACCAACGTCGTCGCCAACGCCTTCATTCACATTCCCGCCCACCCGAAAATCTCGCGCTTCGTGGTCGAAGCCGGCCCGGACGTGGCGGACGACTGGATCGCCGAGCGCGTCCAGGTCGGCGATGTCGTGATCACCAACGACATCCCGTTGGCCGAGCGCGTTCTCCAGAGCGGCGGCGCGGCGATCGCCCCGAACGGAAGGACCTTCACCGTCGATTCGATCGGCGCGGCCATCGCTCAAAGAGCGATTATGGAGCAACTCCGCTCGACCGGCGCCATGACCGGCGGACCCAAGCCGTTCGACCGCACCGACCGGTCCCGGTTCTTGCAAGCGCTCGACGAAACCATCAACCGCGAAATGCGCAAACGCCGATGATCATCGCCATCACCAACGAGATCGCGCTGGACGACAACGAGCTGTCGTTCAGCTTCATCCGGGCGTCCGGCCCCGGAGGTCAGAACGTCAATAAGGTTTCAAGCGCCGTGCAAATGCGGTTCGACGCGCGCGCCTCGCCGTCGCTGACCAACGACGTCAGCACCCGTTTGCAAAAACTGGCCGGCGCGCGGCTCACCCTCGACGGGGTGATCGTGATTACCGCGGCGCGCCACCGCACGCAGGAGCGCAATCGCGGCGACGCCATCGATCGCCTCACCGCCATGATCGCCAAGGCCGCCGTCGCCCCGATCAAGCGCAAGGCCACGAGACCCCCGAAAGCCGCCAAGGAACGCCGCCTAGACGCCAAATCCCGCCGCGCCGGGGTCAAAACTTTGCGCGGCAAACCGACGGCTGGGGAGTAGTTGGAAACCTGCGCGCTTGTCGTTAACGTGACGATTAACGATTCACGGAGATTCCGCGATGCGCCTTTATGTTCCATACGCCGCTCTGGCCGTCGCCGCTGTCTGTCTGGCCGCTTGCGGCAAGCCCGCCGAGAGCCCCGCCGGCGCGCCGGCGACGGATTCCGCGGCCCCGACGCCGGTCGCCACCGCCGCGCCGACACCGGCGCAAGCCAAGGCGATCCTCGCCTCCCTTCCGACCGCCTATCAATCGGCCAATCTCGACAACGGCGAGGCCAAGTTCGCACTGTGCAAATCGTGCCACGTCCTCACGGCCGACGGCGGCAATATGGTCGGCCCCAACCTCTACGGGGTGTTCGGGCGCAAGGCCGGGAGCCTCGCTGATTTCAACTATTCCGACGGCATGAAGGCGCTGGGCGTCGTGTGGGACGCCGACAAGATCAACCAATGGATCAAGGCCCCGGCGGCTATGGTGGCCGGCACCAAAATGACCTATCTGGGGATGGAAAACGCGCAGGACCGGATCGACGTGATCGCCTATCTGAAAGTCGCGACGACGGCGCGAAAATAGCCGCCTGATCTGGTCGGACGAAACGGATTTGGCCGCCGAATGGCTCTAAACCTTTGTTTCTAGGCCCGCAAAGCCAGCTTGATCGCGAGGCTGAGCAGCCCGACGGCTAACACACCTAGAGCCCAGATCGCCACGAACCAGGCGATTTGGCGAAGCCGTCGACGCGCGACCCGCATCAGTGAAAGCCGGGTTCCAACGCCACGCCCATGCCGACCACCACCGGGAATATCTTCAGCCAATAGCGAAAAAGATTGGCGTAAGCGCCGCGCCCCGTTTTCAACCACAGGGCGTTCAATACCGCCAGATAGCTCGAAAGCCCGATCGAGAAGGCGGGAAACAGAAAGTGA
>JANXWN010000277.1 GCA_025351125.1 Caulobacteraceae bacterium
CAGCCCGCTGAGGCGGGAGCCGGGAAACCAGCTACCGCGCCGTTTGCCGTCGACGCGGGCGTTCAGCAACCGCCTCGCGACCGATCGCGCGGGGCCAGTTTCGTCTCGCCCCCCGGGCGGCGGTTCAAGACTCGCGGTAACGGTATCCGACGCCATACAGGGTTTCGATCGCGTCGAATTCCGGATCGACATCCCGGAATTTCTTGCGCATCCGCTTGATATGACTGTCGATGGTGCGGTCATCGACATAGACCTGATCTTCGTAGGCCGCGTCCATCAAATTATCGCGGCTTTTGACAAACCCGGGACGCTGGGCCAGGGCCTGTAACAGCAGAAACTCCGTCACCGTCAGACGGACGGGCCGCTCTTCCCACAAGCAATCGTGGCGGGCGGGATCCATCGTCAAGCGCCCTCGCTTGATGGCGCGCGCCTGGATCGCTTCGGCGCTCAACATCGTGCCCATTTCGTCGGCGTCGGGGTTGGCGCGGCGCAACACCGCCTTGACCCGTTCGATCAGCAGCCGTTGGCTAAACGGCTTGTGCATGTAGTCGTCGGCGCCGAGGTTGAAACCTAAAATCTCGTCGATCTCGTCATCCTTCGAGGTCAGGATGATTACCGGCACGCTGCTGGTCTGACGCAGTCGGCGCAAAACCTCCATGCCGTCCAACCGCGGCATTTTCACATCCAGGATGGCCAGATCGGGCGGATCGCTTTCCAAGGCCGCCAGGCCGGCGACGCCGTCATGATAGGCCTTCACCGTATGACCATGGCTCTCCAACGCCAAGGAAACCGACGCGACGATGTTTTCGTCGTCATCGACCAGGGTGATATTCGCCATAGGCTTAGGTTCCTTAAGGGACGTATTGCGCCCGAAGGGCTCAATTTAGCGATCCGTCGCGCACTATTCAATCAAAGTCCGCCATGGCCTCGATGCGGCGCCGGCCTGCTCACATGGCGGAGATGCCGCCATCGAGCTTAAGCTCCGCGCCGGTCATGAACTTGCTCTCGTCGCTTGCCAGATAAAGCACGGCGTTGGCGATGTCCGCCGGCTCGCCGATATGCCCAAGCGGCACCTGACGACCGAGCTTGGCATCGGCTTCGGCCTTGCCGAATCGTTGGCGCAGGGGATCGAGGATCGGCGTGTCGATATAGGTCGGGTGGATCGAGTTTGACCGCACGTTGACGCCTTGTTTAGCGCAATGCAAACCGATCCCCTTCGAGAGCAGCCAGACCGCCGCCTTTGAGGCGTTGTAGGCGGGGGTATTGTGCCCGGCGATCAGGCCGGCGATGGACGAGATATTGACGATCGACCCGGGTTGGTTGGAGCGCAAATATTTCATCGCATGCTTGGTCCCGAGAAAGACGGAATCGACATTGACGCTCATCACCATTTTCCAGTCTTCCAGTGACAGGGTCTCGATATCGCCGCCGCGGGAAATCCCGGCGTTGTTGACCAGCACCGACAATCCGCCCATCGCCGCGTCCGCCCGCGCCAAGGCGTCGATCCAACCCGCCTCGCTGGTGACGTCCAGCGCAACGGCCCAGGCCGTTCCCGCGCCCCAGGCGGCGTCGATGTCGGCGGCCACCCGCGTCGCGCCATCGATATTGATATCCGCCAAGGTGACCCGCGCCCCCTCTTCGGCCAGTCGTCGGGCGCTGGCCGCGCCCAACCCTTGCGCCGCGCCGGTGATAAAGGCTTTTTTGCCGGCGACACGGATCCCCCGCGACGTACTCATGATTGTTCTTCCTTCAAGCTCGTGGCGGCGTCATCCATCCGCTGTGCAAGGTTGACGTCCAGTGCGGTGACGCCGGCGGCATCGTGCGTGGCTAGGACGACATCGACGCGATTGTAGATGTTAGACCATTCGGGATGATGGTCCAACGAGTCGGCCACCCGGGCGATCCGCGTCATCCAGGCAAACGCCAAATTGAAATCCTTAAAGGTATAGGTCTTGCGGATCGCATCGCGTCCATCGACCGCTGACCAACCGTCAAGGCGCTCCAGCGCCGCCGCCGCGCCGATCCGGGACGGGCGGATCACGCCGGTGCTCGCGCGAAGGTCAGTCCCGTGACGCGCTCAAGATCGGCCAAGGCCTGCCCCTCGCTCACCACTTTGATGGCCGTCATCCCCAAGGCCGCCGCCGGTTTGCAGTTGATGCCCAGATCATCCAGATAAACACAGGCCTGCGGGCTGACGTCCAGCGTCTCGCACATCATTTGATAAATGCGCGGATCGGGTTTACGCACCCCGGCCTTGGAACTTTCGATGACCGCGTCGAACAGCGCCATAACCCGCGCGGCGGTCTCGGCGCCCGCGCGGCTGACGGCCATGCCCGCGCCGTGGCCCTGCGCCATGTTGTTTGTGATGCAGCCCACCTTGAAGCGCGCTTTACAGACTTTAAGCGCCGCGATCATCGCCGGTCGGAAATTTCCCGAAAGCAGGGGTAAAACATCCGCGCCCGGCACCGCATGCCCGGCCAATGTCGATTCCCGTAGAAACATCTCGTCGAACCCCACGGTGTCGATCTTCGCCTGTTCAAACAGCGCCCAGGCGTTGGTGTCGGGGTTGGTGGCGTTGATGGTCCGGATAAAATCTTTTGGCAGGCCGCGCTCGCTCTCATAGCGATTAAACGCTTCGAACGGCGAGGTCGTGAAAACCCCCCCGAAGTCCCAAATGATAGCCGCGAAGGTCATGCTTCAGACATCCAGTAACTTTAAGACCGGCGTAGGCCGAAAAGGCGCGGTCACGTGTGGCGACAGCCAACCCCGATTGCAAGGCTTGTGCGATGATCAGGACTTGACCAAGTTGGTCAAGCGGCTAATCCGGAGCTGGCGATAACCCCGGTTCTAGATCCGCGGGCTGGCCGGCGAAAACTAATCCATCGTCCTGACGTCCACGACCCTGCCGGCGATCGCCGCCGCCGCCGCCATGGCGGGGCTCATCAGATGGGTGCGGCCGCCGCGGCCCTGGCGACCCTCGAAATTGCGGTTGGAGGTCGAGGCGCAGCGTTCTCCGGGGGCCAAGCGATCGGGGTTCATGCCCAAACACATCGAACAACCCGGTTCGCGCCAGTCGAATCCAGCCGCCCGGAAAATCACGTCCAATCCTTCCGCTTCGGCCTGTTGCTTGACCAAACCCGAGCCGGGAACGACCATCGCCTGGACGTGCGACGCGACGGTCTTGCCTTTGGCAATGGCGGCGGCGGTACGCAGATCTTCGATCCGGCTGTTGGTGCACGATCCGATAAACACCCGATCGATCCGCGCCGTATCGATCCGCTGGCCGGGCTCAAGACCCATATAATCCAGCGCGCGCGCGATCTGAGCACCCTTGACCGCGTCGAAATCCGCCGGATCGGGCGTTACGCCGTCGACGGCCACGATATCCTCGGGGCTGGTGCCCCAGGTGAGGGTGGGGGCGATGGTCGAGACATCGAGGGCGACCTCCCGGTCGAACGGCGCATCGGGATCGGTGAAGAGGGTCTTCCAATAGGCGAGCGCCATCTCCCGCGCCCCGACTTTCGGCGCAGCAGGCCGCCCGACGAGATAGTCGAACGTCTTTTGATCCGGCCCCACAAGTCCGGCGCGGGCGCCCGCCTCTATCGTCATGTTGCACA
>JANXWN010000296.1 GCA_025351125.1 Caulobacteraceae bacterium
GCCGCCTGATCGCGGGGTCGCGCGGCGGCCAGGGCGGCGATCAGGCGCGCTTCCAAATTCTCCGTCGATGCGCCGTCCGCGACCGCGCCTTCCCATAGACCCGAAAGGGCCAAATCGCCGCGCGGGAAAACGCCGTCGGCGCGGGCGTTGATTTCCGTTTGCAGAGCGGTCAGCGCCCGCACTCGCGCCCGGGCCATCGCCACGCCGACGGGCGCCGCGCGCGCCTCCAGCACGGTCAGCCACGCGGCGTCAGGCGACTCCTCGCCCAAGACACGGGTGCGTTCGCGCATCGCTTTTTCGTATTGACCGACGTTTGCGGCGTGGCCCGGTTCGTCGGCGAACACGAGACGGTCGAAAAACCGGCGACGTTGCGACGCGGGCTCGAGAAATAATCGATCCTGCGCCGGGGTCAGCCAGAGTGGTCGCAGATGTTCCGCCAAGCGCGCCGGGGCGACCGGTTCTCCATCCACCCGCACCGTCCGCCGCGCCGCGCCGGGCGCATCGACGCCGGTTCCCATCTGCACCCCACTGTCGCCCTCACCGACCAAGACCGAAACGGCCCACGGCCTTCCGTAGGCCTCATCGGGACCTCGGCGCCCCAGTTCCGCGATCGGCGCCCCGCGAAATCCGCGTCCGGGCGACAGCAAGCTGATCGCTTCCAAGAGATTGGTCTTTCCAGCCCCATTTGGCCCAAACAGAAACACCGAGCGCCCGCGCGCCGCCATCTCCGCCCGCGCGTGCGAGCGAAAATCGGTGACGAGGAGATGTTCGATCGATGCGCGCACTTTTTCCCTCCTCCTTCCCCTCCTGGGCAGGGCGACTCGCGAAGCGAGCGGAGCGGGTCTTACGCGACGACACCAGAGCCCAACCCCGGACTTCGCTTCGCTCCGTCTCGACCCTCCCCCTACAGGGGAGGAAAGGCGACGCTCTTAAGCCCTAAGCGGCATCAGCACGTACTGAACGCCCGCATCGGTGGGATCGAGAACCAAGACCGGGTCAAGCATCGTTGCGCCGGCGCGATCGGCGAAACGAAATTCCGCCGTTTCACCGGCAATTTGGCTTGTGACATCCAACAGATAGCGGGCGTTGAAGCCGATTTCGAATGGTTCGCCGTCGTAATCGACTTCCAACTCCTCGACCGCTTGACCGGTTTCCATATTACGAACCGTTAAGGTGACGCGGCCCGACTCGGCGGCCATTTTCACCGAACGGCTTTTTTCTGAAGAGATCGTCGCCACGCGATCCACGGCGGCCGCGAACAGGGCGTTGTCCACCGTCATCACCCGATGATTTTCACGGGGAATCACGCGGCTGTAGTCGGGGAAGGAGCCGTCGATGACCTTCGAGGTCAGCGCCGCGCGACCAAAATCAAAACGGATTTTTTGTGGGCTGAGCTGAATTTGAACATCTTCGCCCGCGTCCTCCATCAAGCGACGCGCCTCTTGAACGGTTTTGCGCGGCACGATAACGCCGGGGGTCCCGGCGGACCCCTCCGGAGCCGGCATGTCGGCCAGAGCCAAACGATGGCCGTCGGTCGCGACCGCGCGCAGGATTGGACGCCCCTCGTCGACCAGCGTGTGAAGGTAGATACCGGTCAGATAATAGCGGGTTTCTTCCGTGGAGATCGCGAACCGAGTCTTGTCGATCAGCCGCATTAAACCGGCGGTATCGACCGCGAATTGTCCCGATAGTCCATCAGGCGACATGATCGGAAAATCGCCGGCCGGCAGGACCGGCAAATTCACCTTATAGCGTCCAGCTCGAACCTGTAGACGGGGATCGTCACCGGTAAAGCCGAGTGATACTTCCGCGCCCTCGGGCAGTTTTCGGACAATCTCATAGAGCGTATGCGCCGGCGCCGTGATCTGGCCAGCGGCCTCGATGCGGGCCTCGGTCTCATCGATGATTTCCATATCCAGGTCGGTGGCCGAGAACGCCAAACCTGTCTGGCCCGCCGTCAGAAGCACATTGGACAAGATCGGTATGGTGTTTCGCCGCTCGACGACGCTTTGAACATGGCCCAGAGCCTTCAGCAAAGCGGCCCGTTCGATCGTCAGCTTCATTTCAATGTCCGCATCGGCGCCACGCCGAGGGCAAGGCTCTCAACGCAGCGGGTGAAAATGACTTGGCAGATTAGCGAATTTGTCGCCGCAAGGAAGGGCGTTGTTGCCGGCGGCAACCGATAAAGGTGGTTTGTGTCCCTTTGGGCAAACCGCACGGCACGAGACGTCAAAGGTCAGACTGCACGCCCCACTTGCGCCTCTAAGGAAAGGGAGTCTAAGCCTCGACCGCAACCGCCGTAGCGCCCGTGGAATCCTTGGCGGCTACAACCGCCATAGCCGGGCGGACGATTCGGCCGAACAGTTCATAGCCGGCCTGCAGAACTTGGATGATCGATCCCGGAGCGAAAGCGTCAGATGTTTGCTCCATCATCGCTTGATGGCGATGCGGATCGAACTTGTCTCCGGGAGCGGGCGAAATGGGCTTCATTCCATTTCGTTCGAACGCGGTGAGCAGTTCCTTTTGCGTCATCTCCAGGCCGACGGCCAGATTTCGGGTCAGAGCATCGTCCGCATCCTTAGGCGCGTGGTCGAGCGCGCGCGCCAGATTATCGGCGACTCCCAATAGATCTTTCGCGAACTTGGAAATGGCGTAGGCGCGGGCGTCGTTGACCTCGCGCTCGGCACGCCGACGGGTATTTTCCGCTTCAGCGGCATAACGCAGCGCCTGATCCTTGAGCGCGGCAATCTCAGTGAATAATTCAGCGGTGGGATCGACGGCCTCGGCCAGGAAGGCCTCGACCGCCGCTTCGTGGTCGTCAATCGCGGCTTGGTCGTCGGTCATGCAATTTTTTACCTATTCTCGCCGGGCCGAGCCCGTATTCTCATCCATCAAACGCCCGAGCGCCCGAGCGGTATAGTCCACCAAAGGTATAACGCGAGCGTAGTTCAGCCGCGCTGGACCGATCACACCGATCGCGCCCAACACCTTTTGCCGACCCGACATATAGGGCGCCGCGATCAGAGCGGAACCCGATAGCGAAAAAAGTCTCGTCTCGGCGCCGATAAAAATGCGCACCCCTTCCGCCTCGCGTACGTCATCGAGCAAACCAATCAACTGTTCTTTTTGTTCCAGATCATCGAACAGCATTCGGACACGCTCAAGGTCGGACGCCGCGTTGGGATCGCCCAACAAATTAGCATGCCCGCGCACGATGAGAGCCCGCTGGGCCCCTTCGCCGCCGCCCCAGGCCGCGAGGCCGTCTTCGATCAAGCGCGCCGCCGCCGCATCCAGATCGCGCCGTGCGCGGTCTACCTCGACGACGACATCCAGTTTGGCCTCAACGAGTGTTTTGCCCCGCAGCCGGGTGTTGAGAAAATTCGACGCCTCCTGCAGCGCCGAAGGCGTCACTCCGGCGGGACGCCGCATCAGGCGATTTTCCACCAGACCGTCCTCGAACACCATGATGGCCAAGGCCTGATCGGCCCCGAGGGCGACAAACTCGACATGTTTTACCCCGGCGTCGCGCACCGGCGAAACGACGACGCCGGCGCCGCCGGCCAATCCCGACAAAATCGAGCTGGCCTCATTCAAGGCCTCGTCGAAATTGCGCCCTTTTGCCGACAGCCGCGCCTCGATGTTCTTTCGATCATCCTCGCCCACATCGCCAATTTCTAGAAATCCATCAACGAAAAGGCGCAAGCCGGCGTGGGTGGGAAGACGTCCAGCGCTGCTGTGCGGTGAACCGAGCAGGCCCAGCTCAGTCAAATCCTGCATGGTGTTGCGGATCGACGCTGGTGAAAGGTGCACGCCGCCGCGCGAAATCGTTCGCGACCCGACCGGCTCGCCGGTGTCTAAATAAGTCTCGACGATCTTGCGAAATATGTCGCGGGCGCGGCTATCCAGCTCGCCTAAGGACGCGCCGGGGGATAAAAGTTGGCCGAGAAGCGCGTTGGTCATGGACGGGTCCCTCTTAAATGAGGATAAGCGCCGCCTCTCACAACGCAACCGTAAGCGGCCCCTGATGCGACCTTCCCGACGCTCCGCCGACGTTCTGCGCGCGGTAACCCTCGAAACCGGCGTCAACCGCTATGCTGAAGGCTCATGTCTGGTGAGTTTCGGTCACACGAAAGTTTTGGTCACCGCGAGCTTGGAAGACGGCGTGCCTCCGTTCATGCGCGGCCGAGGCAACGGCTGGGTCACGGCCGAATACGGCATGTTGCCCCGTGCGACACACACCCGTAGTCGACGTGAGGCGGCCCAAGGCAAGCAGTCGGGCCGCACTCAGGAAATTCAGCGACTAATCGGTCGCTCAATGCGCGCGATCATCGATGTTAAAGCGCTCGGTGAGCGACAGATCACGCTCGATTGCGATGTGGTTCAAGCCGACGGCGGCACGCGAACGGCCGCGATTACCGGCGCCTGGGTCGCTCTGAGGTTGGCGACACGGCATCTGTTGCAAGAGGGGGTCGTCGCCAAGGATCCGATCCTTGATCACGTCGCGGCCGTTTCGTGCGGGATATTTCAGGGCGAGCCGGTCCTTGATCTCGACTACGAGGAAGATAGCAATGCCGAAGCCGACGCCAACTTTGTCCTGACCGGATCGGGTGATATTGTTGAAATTCAAGCTACCGGCGAAAAGCGCGGTTTTTCGCGGGACGAATTCGAGGCTCTATTCGGTTTGGCGCGGGACGGGATTGCGACCTTGATTGCTAAGCAAAAGGCGGCGATCAACGCGTAGCCCCCCTCGTGGCGGATCAAATCTCCGAATCGTCATCCGCGGGGCCCGGCTCGAACGCCACAAGATCGCCAGGCTGGCAATCCAAGGCGCGGCACAGGGCGTCAAGGGTGGAGAATCGTACCGCGCGCGCCTTGCCGGTCTTCAGAATTGAGAGATTGGCCATGGTGACGCCGACCCTATCGGAGAGTTCGGTCAGCGACATCCGGCGACGAATAAGCAGGCGGTCAAGGCGAATGCGGATAGCCATAATTTAGATCGTCAACTCTGCTTCGCCGCGAAGACGAGCGCCTTCGCGAAACACCTCGGCCAGGACCACGATCGCCAGCACGGCGAACCAAGTCGTCAGGCTTACCCCTCCCCCCATAAATCGCAACAAGCCCCGCCCGTGAGAAAGCACGTCGATCAGCCCGCCAGCGAGATAGCGTCCCCCTTCCAAGGCTGCGAGGGCCACTCCGATAACGCGCAAGCGACGTGCGTTGTCCGGATGGAACGGATCGCCCGCAATCAAGGTTTGGAAGATACGTCGCAGGCGCCCGACGATAATCGTCGCCCCGCCAAAATAGAGCGCAGCCCCTAAAGGCACCAATGCCGCCACTGGTCCGACCCACGGACCCGTCAGGCTTTTGCCGCCAAAAGAAATATCCGCCAGCAACGCCGGTTTGAAACTCAACAGCAAGACGGCGAATATCAGGCTCGTTGCGCCGGCCAGCGCAACCCACAACACCACGTGGATCACGTCCAAGACCATCTTGAGCAAGCTGGACACCGAGCCGGGTCCTAGAGTTCGCACCATGCCTCCTCGATTATTCGCAACCGACTACGCTCGTCGACGGTGACGGTTTTTATCCGCGCCCGGCGGGAATGGCCACGGACAAAGGAATTTGCAACCGAAATGAAAAACGCCGCTCGAGGGTGACCTCAAGCGGCGTTTCATGCGCCCCTTTGACGGGACGATGGCGGCGCGCACTACCGCGCGAAGGGTTGGGCGAGGATACCGACGGCAACAATCGGTAGGCCGCCGAGCACAATCAGATTGAACAGATTGAGCACGATCTTATCGAACGTGCGGATGATGTCATGGTTAGTCATGGTTAGACCCCTTTTTGATGTTGCATTGCGAAATAGAAGAACCAAGTCGATTAGCCCATAAAAACGCGTTTCCCTGTCGTTTCGTGGAGCCACATTTAGACATATTTCGCATCTGCGTCAAGAAAAATATCGTTTATCAATGTTAACTTATCGCAATGCACCAATTTGGCGTCGCGCGGTGTAAAGGCTTATGATAGCGACTATGAGCCTGCATCTCCCCGTCGGCGCGCGACTTGTCGCCGCCACCCATAACGCCGGCAAGGCGCGCGAATTGGCCGCCTTGCTTGAGGCTCGTTTCCAAATCGTCACCGCCAGTTCGCTCGGCCTCATCGCGCCGGACGAGCCGGAAACCACCTTCGTCGGCAACGCCGTCATCAAGGCTCGCGTGGCGGCCGACGCCAGCGGCCTGATCGCCGTCGCGGACGACTCCGGCCTATGCGTCGCTGCGCTTGATGGGGCGCCGGGGATATACTCGGCGCGCTGGTCGGGCCCGGACCACGACTTCGCCCACGCCATGACCTTGGTCGAACAGCGGTTGGAGGAGGTCGGCGCGGATGACCGCTCCGCGAGTTTTGTTTGCGCCCTCGCCGTGGCATGGCCTGGCGGGCCGGTTGTCGCGGTCGAAGGGCGTATCGACGGCACGCTGACGTTCCCGCCGCGTGGCAGGCTTGGGTTTGGCTATGATCCGATCTTTATTCCCCGTGGCGGCGATGAAACAGGCGGCAACCAAACCTTTGGCGAGATGGATCCCGCCGCAAAGCATGCAATTAGCCACCGTGCGCGAGCCTTCGCCAAGCTCAAAGCCGCTCTGTTTTGATAAGCGACCCTTCGCCGGGTTTTGGCGTCTACATTCATTGGCCGTATTGCGCGCGGATTTGCCCCTATTGTGATTTCAACGTCCTACGCGATCGCGGTCGCGAGACAGAAAAGGCCGAGCTGGTCGACGCTATTATCGCCGATTTGACGGCAACACGCGCGTTGAGCGGTCCGCGCCGCCTGACCTCGATCTTTTTTGGCGGAGGAACTCCATCGCTGATGGAGCCGGCGCAAGTGGCGCGGCTGATCGCGGCAACCCGCGCGCTTTGGACGCCTGCTGCGGTTGTGGAAATCAGCCTCGAAGCCAACCCCACCGACGCCGAGGCCGCCCGTTTCGCCGCCCTCGCGGCGGCAGGTGTAAACCGCCTTTCGTTGGGTGTGCAGTCACTGCAGGATCATGCGCTTCGCTTTCTCGGTCGCAACCACGACGCCGACGCCGCCATCACCGCCATCGCGTCAGCGCAAAAAAACTTCGATCGCGTTTCGGTTGATCTGATTTACGCGCTTCCCGGTCAGGACCTCGAGATATGGGCCGATGACCTGACCCGAATTGCGGCGACGGGCGTCGAACACGTCTCGGCCTATCAACTGACCATTGAAACGGGAACGGCGTTTCACCGCGCCGCGCGTCGCGGGACGCTGAGCCCCATGCCGATCGACCCCGCCGCGGACGCCTACGCCATGACCCAAAATATGCTCGAACGCGCGGGTTTCGACGCCTACGAAATCTCTAATCACGCCCGCGGCGTCACCGCCCGGTCGCGCCATAACCTGACCTACTGGCGCGGCGAGGACTATGTGGGCGTAGGCCCCGGCGCGCACGGGCGACTGACACGCGGCGGCCGCCGTCACGCCACTCTGACGCCACGCCGCATTGCCGACTATATCGGCGGCGTCGGCGGCTCAAGCGAGCCGATGAGCACCGGCGACGTGGCCTCGGAGCGCTTGTTGATGGGGCTGCGCACCAGCGAGGGGGTCGCCTGGTCGGATTTGAGCGCCCTGAAAATTCCAGCCGCCCAACTTGCGCACTTGAGTGGCTTTGTGGAGCTGGTCGACGGGCGTTTGACCGTGACGCGCCAAGGCCGACCGGTGCTCGATTACCTGATCGGCGAACTCGCCGCGCGCGGCGCGTGAAGCTGATACGGTGTCGCGGTATCCTTTCGAACCAGCCCGACGGTCGAGGCGGCCAAACCGGTCAGGATAAATTGCACGGCCATCGCGCAGAGGATTAGGCCCAACACCCGCACTATAATAATCATGCCGATCTTTCCCAGCGCACGGGAAATCCAGCTGGTCATCCAAAAAGCGGCGACCACCAAGACGCAGATAGCGGCAATGACGCCCAACCCGATGAAAAGCCCGCTTGGGCCCAGCTTGCGCCCCTCCTCGGCGTAGATTACCGCGGAGGAGATCGCGCCAGGGCCAATCAGCAACGGGATGCCAAACGGCACGATCAGGTTTTCGAACCGCTCGCGCGCATAAGCGCGGGTCGATAATGGTTTGATGTATTCGCCGGTGGCGGCCAATGAATGCATCAGGTCGCCTCGCGACATGTCCAAGCCAAGCAAAAGAAGCAAAATTCCGCCAGCTATGCG
>JANXWN010000317.1 GCA_025351125.1 Caulobacteraceae bacterium
CCGAAGATGGACGGCGAATCGATTCTCGAGCTTTTGGAAACCGAAAAAGTCACCTTTTCCGCCGCGGTGCCCACCGTCTGGCAAATGCTGCTGGCCCACCTTCAGGCGACGAACACCCGACTTTCGACGCTGAAGCGCGTAATGATTGGCGGCTCGGCCGTGCCTGAATCGATTATTCGCACCTTCCACGACGATCACGGGGTCGACGTGATTCAAGGTTGGGGCATGACCGAAACCTCGCCGATGGGCACCCTGTCCAAGCCGATCGGGCGCGTCGCCGACCTACCGTTCGAGGACCAGATCCCGTTTATTCTCAAGCAGGGACGTCCCCCGGCTGGGATTGAGCTGCGTCTGGTCGACGAAGCCGGGGCGCCGGCGCCGCATGACGGCGCCACGTTTGGAAACCTGCAAATCAAGGGCGCCACCGTCGCTGGCGCCTATTTCAAGGATGAAGGCGGCGACATCCTCGATGCCGACGGCTTCTTCGACACCGGCGATGTCGCGACCATCGACGCCGAAGGCTATATGCAGATCACCGACCGGGCCAAGGACGTGATCAAATCGGGTGGCGAGTGGATCAGTTCGATCGAGATCGAAAACATCGCCTCCGGCCACGCCAAAGCCTTGATCGCGGCCGTCATCGGCGTGGCGCACCCTAAATGGGACGAAAGACCGCTGTTGCTGGTCAAACTGCGAGACGGCGAGAGCGCCACTCGCGAAGAGTTTTTCGACTATCTACAGGGCAAGATCGCCAAATGGTGGATGCCCGACGACGTGCTGTTCGTCGATGATATCCCGCTTGGGGGAACCGGCAAGATCGACAAGAAATTGATCCGACAGCGGTTTAAAGATCACCGACTGCCGGGGACGTAACCCCCTTCGTCACGGGCAAGAAAGCGCGCGAGTTCCCCGGAGGGGTAGAGCGAGATTCAGAAACTCTTCTCTCTTGCCCTTCCGGGGGAAGTGACTCGGCGTGAGCCGAGCGGGAGCGGGCCGTTAGGCGGCGACGCGCTTTAGGTCGGCCGCCAGTTCGTCCACCGTCTCGGATTTGGTCGCCCAGGAACACATGAACCGCACGCCGCCGTCGATAAAACGATAGGCGGACCATCCCGCCGCGTTTAAGCGCTGCAGAGCGGCGTCATCCATCGCGACGAACACCGCGTTGGCTTGCACCGGATGAGTCACGGCAAAGGGCATGGCGGCCGCCAGCCGCTGCGCCATCTCGCCGGCGTGGGCTGCGCGACGCTTCCAGGCGCCGTCCTCCAACATCCCGATCCACGGAGCGGCCAGAAACCGCCCTTTCGAGATCAGCTGACCAGCATGTTTCAGGCGTGCGCCGAACCGCCGGCTCAACGATTTGTCGAACACGACGATGGCCTCGGTCGGCGTGGCGCCGGCCTTGGTTCCCCCGAGCACCAGAATATTAACCCCCGATCGCGCCACCGATCTGGCGTCGAAGCCTCCGGCGACGGCATTGGCGAAGCGGGCGCCGTCGAGATGGACCCGAAGACCGCGTGCCGTGGCCTCGCCGACCAAGGTCGCCAACTCGGCCCTCGAATAAATAACGCCAAACTCCGTGCTCTGCGTCAGGGAAAGCGCGGCCGGAAATTGCCAATGCGGCTCATCAGGTTTGTTCAGCGCCGCAATCAGGGAGGCGGGATCGATCTTTCCCGACGCGCCGGTAAGGCCAATGATCCCCAGCCCGGCGCCAAAAAAGCCCGGCGCACCGGTCTCGTCGGTGGCGACATGGGCATGTTCATGCGCCAGCACCGCCTCGTGCGGCGCCGCCAGGGCGGCCAGTGAGAGCGCGTTGGCGGCGGTTCCAGAGGCGACGAAAAACACCTCGGCGTCCGCGTCTAGGAGGAGTCGGATCAAATCTGCGGCCTGCTCGCAAACTTTATCATCACCATAACCTGCTGCCGCGCCGACGTTAAAGCGTCCTAACGCCTCGATAACCTCCGGCATGGCGCCGGCGGTATTATCCGAAGCGAAGTCGTAGCGCGCCATCAGGACTCCCGGCGAAGCACCAGACGCGGGCCGATAGCGAAATAAATCTGCAGCAGAACGATCACCGTCAGGCTGATATAGGTATTGACCATGCAAAGCGCCGCGCCGACCGCATACAGGGCCTGCGCGAACACGATCCGCCGCACGATCGCTCCGCTAAGGCCCGCCGGACGGTCGTCGACGAGCAACCGGGCATGCTCCGCATACGTCCAACTGATCAGCAGCAGAGCGCCGAGGGCCGATATATTGGCCCAATAAATCAGCAGCGCTACGCGGAAGGTGATGAACTCGCTGAGCAAATGGGTGGTGAACGGCAGACCGGCGATGGCCGCTAAAAACGCCAGATGAATCCACGAGAGGTTGCGGTCGGCGGTTTTGAAATAGCGCAACTGAGCCTGTTGGCCGATCCAAAATATCCCCATGGTGAGGAAGCTCATCAGGAAGATCACGATCTGCGGGGCGATCGCGCGCACCGCCCACCACAATTGATTCTCGGTGTGCACCGCGTCATGCGCCGGAAGGTGGATGTTCAGCACGATCAGCGTCATGGCCACAGCAAACAATCCGTCGCTCAAGGTATTTAGTCGTTCGACACTGCGTTCGGCTGTTGGGGGAGATGCATTTTCCATACCCCCGAACGTCTCGGCTTAACGAGCGCGCGTCAAGAGGGGACGTCTATTCCGCGGCGCGTCGCCGCAGGTGAACTAAACGCCGCTTTTCCCCTCCGGCGCAGCGGCGGGCGCCCCGTTCGTCTCGCGCAAGAGGGCGCGATCCACTTCCCTCAAGCGGTCGGCGCTTAGTCTATGGCCCTATCGGCGGTATGCAGCCCCGCGTCTTCGCGGTGGACGCGCAAGGCGTACAGCAAGCCGATCACCGCGCCTTTGGTGCGTGGCAGGATGGCGAGCGTGAGCCCGATCAGCGGGGCAACAACCGCCGGAACGATAATCGCCACCGGCGCGCGCCAGATAATCGGAAACAGCAGGATCGGCGCGACGATCAAATGGCCCACTAGCAAGATGGTGAAATAGGCTGGTCCGTCGTCGGACGGATAGCGGTCGAGATCAAGGCCGCACGCCTCGCAGGCGGGCGACACCTTCAAATACCGATAAAACAGCCGTCCGGTCCCGCAATGCGGACAGCGGCCGCGAAGACCGCGCAACATAGCGCCCAGCACATCTTCGGAACGATCCTTGGTCATGCGGGCGATATGCGGTTGAGGAGCGCGAAATGATAGAGGTGACCAGTGAAAATTCGCCCGTGTTCGCCTGGACACTCGCGCCGCCACATGGTTTCGTAAACCTCAAACGGGAGGGCGTCGTGGCGAGCGGGAACCTGGACTACGCGAACGCGACCGCGGGCAGGCTGGCTGGAGCCCTGGCGTCCGGCGAGGTCGGCGCCGTGGAGCTGTTACACGCCGCCATCGCGCGGATCGAAGCGTTAGATGGTCCGATCAACGCGGTCGTAGTGCGCGACTTCGACCGGGCGCTGACGGCGGCCGCGGCGGCGGACGCGGCTTTGGCGCGCGGCGAGCGGCGGCCGCTGCTGGGCGTGCCGATGACCGTCAAAGAGGCGCACAATGTCGCCGGCCTGCCGACCACCTGGGGCTCGCCCGCTTTCCAAGGCTGGGTCGCCTCAGAAGACTCTTTGGGGGTTTCGCGCCTGAAAGCCGCCGGCGCGATCATCATCGGCAAGACCAACGTGCCGCCGTTTTTGGCCGATTGGCAAAGCGATAATCCGGTTTACGGCCGCACCAATCATCCCCTGGACCCGACCCGCACCCCCGGCGGTTCCTCCGGCGGAAGCGCCGCGGCGCTGGCGGCGGG
>JANXWN010000332.1 GCA_025351125.1 Caulobacteraceae bacterium
ACTGATGTCGTCGAATAATCACCCAGCGCGCGAAATGAATGATCGAGAGCCCAAGCAGCCCGGCCAGCGTCGTCGGAACGGCGCGTCCGTAACGAAAGATCAGGGCGTTGATCCACGTCCGCCCCGGCGGCATGGGCGTGAGGATATTCATCGCATAGGCCTTGCCGGCGACATTGGACATGATGTCTCCCCACGTACGTGCAACCAGCGATTCACCGCACGTTTCACTGATCGAAGACTGTAAGCTTAAGTTTGTCTTCGTCCACAACAATATTCGCACCGCTCGGCCCGACCGCGCGCCAAGTCAAGGCCAACAGTATAGTCTTGGCCCTCGGCGGCGAGACGACGGCTACACCTTGGCGCGTTATCCGGCTAAAGTGCCGCCATGGCGTTGCCTTTCCCCAATATCCGGCCCGAGATCTTTACCCTGCCGTCGGTGCATGTTGGCGCGTTGACGCTGGGGCCGTTCGCGGTTCGCTGGTATGCACTGGCTTATATCAGCGGAATTTTATTGGGTTGGCGCTACGCCCTGGGCTTGCTGCGCAACGCCAAGCTATGGGGCGGACGGACGCCGGCGGCGACGGCCTTACAGATCGACGATCTGATCTTGTGGCTGACCATCGGCATAATCGTCGGCGGCCGCATCGGCTATATCGTATTTTACACCCTTCCTCTGGCGGCCGGACGGGCGATGTTGGCCGCCGATCCGTTCGAAGTCATTCGTCTGTGGCACGGCGGGATGAGTTTTCACGGCGGATTTTTGGGCGTCGTTGTCGCGGTCGTGCTCTTCGCTCGGTCGCAGCGGATCGATTTGCTGGGCCTGGGTGATATCGTGGCGTCCTGTACGCCGATCGGTATCGCGCTGGTGCGCGTCGCCAATTTCGTCAATGGCGAGCTGTGGGGGCGGGTAACCCACGTGCCGTGGGGCATGGTGTTCTGCAGCCGCAATATTGCCACCTACGCCAACGGCGATTGCGTCGCCGGTTATGATCCGCGCCATCCCAGTCAACTCTACGAGGCGGGGTTGGAGGGCGTGGCGCTATTTTTGCTTTTGCGGCTGGCGACGCACCGGTTTGGTTGGCTGCAAAAACGCGGAGCGGTCTCGGGCGCTTTTCTGCTGTTGTACGGTCTGTCACGGATTGCTCTGGAGAACGTGCGGATGCCCGACGAAGGTTTTCAGCACCTGCCGTTCGGCTTGACGATGGGCATGTTGTTATCGGCCCCGATGGTCGTCATCGGCGCGGGCTTGGCTTGGCGCGCGTTGCGCGCGCCCGTTCCGCTCGCGGCGCATGAGCCTGCTTGATCGCCTGATCGCCCGGATCGCCCGCGAGGGTCCGATCACCGTGGCGGACTATATGGCCACTTGCCTGCGCGACCCGGCCGGTGGTTATTACGCCACGCGCCCGCGACTGGGCGAGACCGGCGATTTCATCACCGCGCCGCTGATCTCGCAGATGTTCGGCGAAATGCTCGGGCTGTGGGCCGCCGATGTTTGGTGTGCTCTGGGCACCCCGCCGCTGGTGCGATTGTTGGAGCTGGGCCCCGGGGACGGCACGATGATGCGCGACGTTTTGCGCGCCGCGCGGGCGGCGCCGGGGTTTGTCGAGGCCGCCGACGTCTGGCTGTTGGAGATCAACGCATCGCTGCGCGATCGCCAAGCCGCGACCTTGGTCGGGCACGACGTCCGATGGATAGAATCCCTCGCCGATCTGGCGAACGACGCACCGACGATTATCCTCGGCAATGAATTTCTCGATTGCCTGCCCGTCAGTCAGATGGCGTTTTTTGAGGGGCGGTGGATCGAACGGCGGGTGGCGGCGGTCGACAACCAGCTAATCTTTCGGCCGCCCGTTGGTTTAGCGGGCGAGGGTGAGGGCCCTCTCATCCACGAACACTCCGTCGCTCTTTGCGACTTCGCCCGTCAAATCACCCGCTTGCTGGTGAAAACGACGGGGGCGGCCTTGTTCATCGACTACGGTCGGGATGCGCCGGGCTATGGCGACACGCTGCAGGCCCTGCGCGGCCACGTCAAACAAAGCCCGTTGGATCGTCCGGGCGAGGCCGACCTGACGGCGAGCGGCAAGGAGGTGCTCGGCAAGGTCGGCGCCGCGCTCAAGGAGATCGGCGACAAGCAGATCTGGGTGCAGGGCCACACCGACGACCAGCCGATCTTCGC
>JANXWN010000352.1 GCA_025351125.1 Caulobacteraceae bacterium
TCGCCATCGAAGTCGGCGACGACCTCCTCATGACGAATGATGTGCAGTGGCAAGGCGAGCGTCCGCGCATAAACGTCCGCAAGGCGCATGACCTGATCGTAATAACCGGCGGTGCTGTCGAGAGCCAGAAATTCGGCCATGACCGGGTTGACGCCGAACAAGCGACGATAGCAGCTCAGGACCACGTCGCGCGGGTCGCGCCGGGCGAACAGGATATTCGCGCTCGGAAACACTTTGGCGATGAACGGTAGGGCGATCGTGCTGATCGGCATCTTGTCGACGAAAATCTGACCGACGAGCGGCTCGGTCAGAAGCTCCCGCACCCGGCTCCAATAAATCTCCCGGCAGGCGTTCGCTTCGTCGACCCCGAGATGCGCCAATCGATCTAGACCCATGTCGTCGCCGAGAAGATCACCAGCGCAACGGGCGAGCGCGTCAGCCTCCTCCAGAGCGACAATTTTTGGATGCCGCGCCAAGGCGTTTTCCAAAAGAGTCGTGCCGGACCTGGGAAATCCAACCAAGAAGACATGGCCGGCGGCGTCACGGTTCGCCCGGTCATCGCCCGCCCCGGTCTGCCACGGATCTCTGTCGGTGGTCTGGAAGTAGCGTTCCAGACTCCGCGCATGGTCGATAGGCCGACGTGACTGTTTGTCGAGCGGTCCCGCTGATTGCCGCGCCATCAACGCATTGCTCTTGGTATAGGTCACAAACGCCTGAGCCGGTTGATCGGCGGCGTCCAACGCGTCGCCTAGGGCCGTCAAGGCTTCGGCGCGATGACCTTCGTTGACTCCCAGCCGTCCCAAAATATTTCTGAGGCGGATAATCGCCCGGGCTGGCTGTCCCTCAGCTATGTCGATTTTTGCCAATACTATCTCTGCGCCGGGCAAATTGGCTCTTAAAGCGATCGCGCGTTCGGCAAATACCCTCGCCTTCGCAAATTCACTGACCCTCGCGGAAATGATCGCGAGCGTCGAAAGCGGTTCAGGCGCATGCGGGCGAATACCGTGGGCCAGCTCAGCGTGTTCGGCCGCTTCAATATACTCGTTCATACTGACGAGAGCCGAGGCTACATTGAGTTGGACCTCGTAGGAGCCGGGATCCAGCTCGATCGCAACACGCGCCGCTTCGATCGACTCAAGTCGAAGTCCGACCCTGAGCAAAAGCTGGCTGAAATGCAACCAACCCGTTACGCTCGCGGGTGCGGCGACCGTAGCGCGATTAGAAAGATTGATCGCCTCCTGAAGCAGCCCATCCGCTTCTAGCCCTTCCGCCACCAACCGTAGGACAAGAGCGTCTTCAATCCCGTGTTCCAGCGCTTTAATCGCCAGATCGATAGCATCAGCCCGGGTTTCGGGACGATCAGCGGCCGCCGCGATTTGAGCGATGGACGGGACTGCACTTACGGCGGGTTGCGACATGGGATCCTGGATAAGGCAGGAATTTGAGGTTCACCGCCTATTTTCGATCAAATTACATTGAAAGGGTCGTGCGGACTAGGCCAACGGCGGCGACACCGCTCCCGTTAGAAGAACTCATACCACGTAAGCTGAAAAAAAAGGGGCGGCGGATCTGAAAGATCCACCGCCCCGAGAGAGAACAAGTCAGCCGCTAGAAGTCGGCGGTGACACTTGTAAAGATATAGCGGCCCAGCGGGTCATAGGCACCCGGGAAAGTGTTCCCGTTAGCGATAGACGCGTTAGGTATTTCTCCCGAACCGAGAATGGGTGGATCGCGATCAAACAGATTGTTGACCCCGACGCGGAAGGTATAGCGATCCTTGACGCGGAACGACGCGGCCAAATCGAACCAATTGTAGGCTGGGATATGAGAATCGGCGAGGGTCTTATCGCCGGTATCCAAATTAACCGGTCCCATATAGCGCCAAGCCAGAGAAACATCCAGCCCGTGGTACGGCGTGGACCAAGTCACCCGGGTCTTGGACTTGAACGCAGGTGCGGGACCAGCCAACGGTGTGCTGGAGCCTTGGCAGATGGTTCCAAAGACGCCGACGCACTGCAGAACCGGGCTGTTCGGAATGCCATTGTAGATCTGATAGTCGTGGGTGTAGGTGCCCAGGAAGTCGATGCCGATACCGCCGAAATCACCTAAACCCATATCGCTGAACTTAGTTTTGTAGCCGGCCGCGAAATCGATACCCGAGGTCTTCAAGAAGCCCAGATTCTGAGCGGTATCGCGGATGAAACCGTTCGTGCCCAGCCAAAGCGATCCGGTCCCCGGCGCCCGGGTGACCAGCGAACAAAACTGAGCCAACCCGGTTAGACCGCACTGCTTAAGAATATTGTCCGCACCGACACCCTGAATGACGTTGCTGATCTTGATGTTGTAGTAGTCGGCCGACAGGGTGAGACCCGGCAGGATGTGGTGTGAGTTGAAGACGACGCCGAGCGAATAGGTGTTGGCGGACTCCTGTTTCAGGGTGGTGTTACCGCCGACGATGCCGTTGTACTGATTCGCAGGGTTGGCGATGATGTGTCCATATTGGGCTGCCGTAACCCCGGAGTTGGCGCATTGGGCGGCGGTCTGGGCTGGCGTGGGCCCGGCGCAGAAGTCCTTGCTGCCGTCGAGACCCAACGAGTCCGGCGTAAACAATTCGACGATATTAGGCGCCCGAACGGAGCGGTTGAAACCGCCTCGGATCCGGAGATCATCGTTTATCGCCCATTCGCCCGAGATCTTGTAGGCGTTGGTGTTGCCGATGCTGCTGTAGTTTGAGAACCGGTAGCCGAGTTCGGCGCTAAGGTTCTTGACGAAGGGCATGTCCTGCACCAGCGGAATACGTGCTTCGCCAAAAAGTTCCTTCACGCTATAGGCGCCGTGGGTCGAGGGCGTTTTCGCGCCCTGACCTTCTAGGTCGCCGGTGGTGAATTCGATGTCGGTGTTGTCATCGAGTTTTTCGCGGCGATATTCCGCCCCGATCGCAACGCCGACACCGTCATGCGCGAACGGGCTCTTAACCCCATACCCGCCAAGATCGCCCGTGACCGAACCGCTGACCACTTGCTCGGTGGTTTGACCGGTCTTGAAGCCCGGAACACTAATGTATGCGATCTGGTCCTGGCTGACTCCACCGGGTGTCCAGATGTTGTAGGGCACGCAATTGGGGTCGGTACCGTCGAGCACGGAAGCGCAAACAGTCTTACCGGTCTTGGGATCAGTGACGGCGTTCAGAGCGTTGTTCAACCTGCTCTTCGAGATGTCATTGGCATAGCGATTGGCGAAGATCGCGGCGCTGTATTGACCATAGACGTCATAGTGCCAATTGTCGCCAATGGCGCCCTTCAATCCAACCACGGCGCGGTAGTCCGTATGACGGAAATCGTCTAGTCGCGGACCGCCTTCGGCGTTGCGCCGAAGGATAATGACGCTGTTGTTCGACTGGGTGGGGGTCAAACCATACTGACCGCATATGGTCTGGACTTCGTTGGCCGACAACAGCGGGTTATTGCAGTGGATGTTGAAGGTAGATCCAAAAATACCGCTGGGCGCCGCCGCCCCGACGGTATGGTCGTCCATAAACATAAACTCGGAATAGGCCTGGACCTGCTTGCTTATGTCGTAGTGCGCGAAGAAGCCACCAGAATAACGCTCATCGGGCCGTTGATAATAGTTGAGCGGCGCAAAATTATAGACGTCGCTGTCGAGTTTCGGACGGAAATTGCCCGGATTGGCCGTGTCCAAGGTGACGGCGGGAGCGGAACTCGCGCCCGGGGGCAAACTGAAATTTGGTCCGTAGACGAGGAATTGGCCGAGCGGAATAGTTCCCGAGCCAGAACAAGTAAAGCCCGTCTTTGATGCCTTGAGATTACAATTGCTGTAATCGCGGGCTTTTTGCAACACTGGGTCAGTATGGCGGTAGCTGACGTAACCCTCGATATTGCCCTTGCCGTCCGGCGAGTTGACGCCGAGGATGGCTGTCACGTCCACTTGGTTGCCGTCAAAAATGCTGCCCGTCGGCGCCGTGAAACCCTTGGCGGCATTGGCGGCCTGGGCAATCGAGTTGCCGTTGTTATGCTGGTTGACGCCATAGTTGGCTTCCAGACGGACGCCCTCGAAGTTACGCTTCATAATGAAGTTTACGACCCCGGCTACCGCGTCCGCACCGTAGACTGAGGAGGCGCCGGCGGTGTCCAGTTCCACCCGGTCGATCAACGCGTCGGGAATGAAGTTAAGATCGGCGACCGGCACGACCGGGTCGCCGGGAACCAAGCGCCGACCATCAACGAGCACCAGGGTCCGGTTTGATCCTAGCCCACGAAGGCTAACCGTGGCGATGCCGGGGGATCCGTTTGATGTATGAATGCCCTGTTCGGAAACCACTTGCGGAAGGCTGTTCAGCAGATCCTCGACGCGCGCCGAGCCGGTAAGCTTGACTTCATTGCTGCCGACCGAGGTTACCGGCGCGATGCTGGTCAGGTTTGGTGAGGGGATGCGCGAACCTGTGACGACCAGCTCTTGGATGGGAACAGCGGCCGGCTCGGCGGCGGCGGGCGCTGCCGCCGGCGCGGCTTGCGCGAAAGCGCCGCCGGTGGAAACGGCGGCGATCGCAAAGCCGGTGATCATCGAGGACGCCAAAAGTCGGGCGCGGGTGGTGTTGGTCAAGTGT
>JANXWN010000379.1 GCA_025351125.1 Caulobacteraceae bacterium
GACGCCGTAAGGCGGGCGGCGGTTGGCGAGGGCTTGCCGCTAACGGTCATTCAATTGGTGGGGGCGGACGCTGCGGCCATGGCGCAGGGCGCGCGGCTGGCGACGGCGGCGGGCGCGCAGATTATTGACCTAAATTTTGGCTGTCCGGCCAAGAGCGTCACCGGGGTCGCCTGCGGTTCGGCCCTCATGCGCGATGCCGAGCAGGCCGAACGGTTGATCTCGGCGGTCGTCCAGGCGACCGATGCCGCCGTTACAGTGAAAATGCGTCTGGGCTGGGACGAGGCGTCGCGCAATGCGCCCGAGCTCGCGCGGCGCGCGCAGGCGGTAGGCGCAAAGGCGATCACGGTTCATGGACGCACGCGGCGCCAGTTCTACACTGGTCAAGCCGACTGGCGCGCGATTGCGGATGTCAAATCGGCGGTGTCTATTCCGGTTGTTGTCAACGGCGACATCACCGATCCCGAGGCCGCCCATGCGGCGCTGATCCGCTCCGGCTCCGACGCGGTGATGATCGGCAGGGGCTGTCTGGGTCGACCGTGGGTCGCCGCCGAGATCGACGCGGCGCTGGCCGGGCGAGCTTGGAAGGCGCCGGACGCGGTTGAGCGCGCCGCAATCGTCCTGGACCATCTGCGGGCGAGCATAAATTTCTACGGTGAACGGCTCGGCGTACGAATGTTTCGCAAACATCTCGCCGCTTACATCGAAGCGGCGCCGTGGCCGGTTTTAGCGGACACTCGGCGTAGCGCGCGCGCGCGGATGTGTCGACTGGACTTGCCGGGCGACATCGCCGTCGCCCTACAACATCTTTGGCTGGATTGCGGGCAGAGGATCGCGGCGTGAGCGACGCTCCTCAATCGCAGCGCGCGGCAGCCTTCGATGCTTGGCCCGAGGCCGCATTGATCTTGGATCAGAACGGGGCGGTTATCGCCGCCAACGAGGCGGCAGAAGGTCTCTTCGGTCAGGGGCTGACCCGTCTGGCGCGAAGCACGCTCAAAAGCGCCTTGCCGCCGGGCGCGGAACTGGGAGTTTTGGTGGATCGGTGCATGGCGCAATTTGGCCCGGTGCGCGAACGCAATGTCGAGATCGCCTTGTTCGGGCATCCCGGTTTTACCGCCGACGCGGCGGCGACGCCGATGGCGGACCATTCCATCTTGCTGACGTTGCATGCCCGTAGCGTCGCGACCGGCGTGGATCGCAGCGCTGATCCCGCCGGCCTGCGCTCTGTCATGGGGCTGGGCGAAATGTTGGCGCACGAGGTAAAAAACCCGCTCGCCGGCATTCGCGGGGCAGCCCAACTCCTAAAGTCCGGGGCGAGCGCGGAGGATATCCCGCTAGCACAACTGATCGTCGACGAAACCGACCGTATTCGTCGCCTGATTGATCGGATGGAGGCGCTTTCGGGCGACCATCCGCCGGTACGCTCGGCGGTGAATATTCATCAGGTGCTTGATCGCGTGCGCGCCCTGGCGAGCAATGGGTATGCCGATGGGTTGGCGCTGCGCGAGCAATACGACCCCTCTTTGCCGCCCGCGTGGGGCGAGGAAGACCAATTGATCCAGGTATTTTTAAACTTGACCAAAAACGCGGCCGAGGCGGCGCGCGCGCGCGGCGACGGTCGCGGAGAAATATCGATTACCACGGCCTATCGCCACGGGGTAAAGATCCGCGGTCCCGACGGCCTCGCCATTCATGGCGCGCCGCTGGAAGTGCGGGTGGTCGATAACGGGGTCGGCGTACCAAGACGCTTGCGCGATCATTTGTTCGAACCGTTCGTGACCACCAAAGCGCAGGGCGCTGGGCTGGGGCTGGCGTTAGTCTCCAAATTGGTGGCCGGCCACGGCGGCTTGATCGATTTTGAATCCGAACCCGGGCGGACGGTGTTTCGCGTTTTGTTGCCGACGGCCCCTGCGACGGCGTTGAAGGGAACGGTGTCGGCGTGAGTGTACCTATGCAGAAAATTCTGATCGCTGACGACGATTCGTCGATCCGCCTTGTACTCAGCCAAGCCTTTACACGCCTGGGATACGACGTGCGGGCTACGGGAAACACCGCCACTCTGTTAAAATGGGTGACAGACGGTGACGGTGACTTGGTGATCACCGACGTGGTTATGCCTGACGAGAACATTTTCGACGTGCTGCCGCGGATCCGTAAGCAGCGGCCGAAATTGCCCGTGATCGTGATGAGCGCTCAGAACACTTTGCTCACGGCTATCAGCGCCGCTGAGCTGGGCGTGTTCGACTATATCCCTAAGCCTTTCGACCTGGACGACATGGCCGCCTTGGTCCGGCGCGCCTTGGCACGACCGGCGGACAAAGACGTGACTAAGGCGCAGGCTCTCGCGGTTCGCGACGAGCGTTTGCCGCTGATCGGACGATCAGCGCCGATGCAGGAGGTTTATCGCACGATTTCGCGGTTGGTCGGGGCCGATTTGACCGTGCTTATCTTAGGCGAGTCGGGTTCCGGCAAGGAATTGGTGGCGCGGGCCTTGCATGATCTCGGTCGACGTCGCGACGGCCGGTTTGTTGCGATTAACTTGGCGGCGATTCCGCGCGGGCGCGTCGATACCGAGTTGTTCGGTCAAGGCGACGGCGAGACTGGGCGGCTGGTCGAAGCTGACGGCGGGACGCTGTTTCTCGACGAGATCGGGGACATGCCGCTGGATGCGCAAACTCGACTGCTGCGGGTATTCGACGGCGCTGATCCGGCTCTGAATCCCAAAACCGGGCGTAAACCCAACGCCCGGGTTATCGCTGCAACTAACCGTGACCTGCGGGCGCTTATTGGCCAGGGATTGTTTCGCGAGGATTTGTATTTCCGGCTCAACGTCGCGCCTATTCGCGTTCCCCCGCTGCGAGAGCGAACAGAAGATATCCCGGAATTGGCGCGAGCCTTTTTGTTGCGGGCCAGTCGAGAGGGGTTGCCGTCAAAAACCATCGATCAGCCGGCGCTTGATCGGCTAAAACTACATTCCTGGCCGGGCAATGTACGCGAGTTGGAAAACCTGATCCGGCGTATCTGCGCGCTCTACGGGGAGGAAACGATCGGCGCCCGCATTATCGAACGCGAATTGGCTGAACAGGTTCGCACCCCGATGGGCGAGCAACCGGCCACCTTGTCTAAACTGGTCGAACGCAATCTCGCCTCTTATTTTGCCGGACATCCGGACGGCGTTCCGCCCAGTGGCCTTTATGATCGTGTGCTGGCGGATATTGAGCGGCCATTGTTCCAACTCACCCTGGCTGCGACGCGCGGGAACCAGATGCGCGCGGCCGAAGTGCTCGGACTTAACCGTAACACCCTGCGCAAACGCTTAAGCGATCTGGGGATCGAAAAAGCCAAGGCCCCCAAGTGACGCAAACGCCCTGGGTCCTCGCCTTTGACGAGATCGATTCCACCAATGCCGAAGCGCGGCGACGCGCGGAGGCGGGCGAGCGGAGCCCGCTATGGATTACGGCGGCCCGTCAAACCGCGGGCCGGGGTCGGCGCGGCCGGACCTGGAACACGGGCGCCGGCAATCTAGCGGCGACCTATTTGTTCGTCAGCCGAATGGCGCCAAACGAAGCTGCGCAAATTTCTTTCGTCGCGGCTCTGGCGGTCG
>JANXWN010000382.1 GCA_025351125.1 Caulobacteraceae bacterium
GCGTCGGCCAAGCGGGCGAGCAAGCCAACAATATTGCCCGCGGCGCGGTTCTGGCCTCGCGGCTGCCCGAAAGCGTGCCCGCCACCAGCGTTGATAGGCAGTGCGGTTCGTCGCAGCAGGCCCTGCACTTCGCCGCGCAGGCCGTTTTGAGCGGTACGCAGGATATCGTTATCGCCGCGGGCGTGGAGAGCATGACGCGGGTGCCGATGGGCACCCCGGTAATCCTGCCGCACCAAGCCGGCTTGGGCTCGCCAATGAGCCCGCGCCAAAAAGCGCGCTACCCGAATATTCAATTTAGCCAATTCATGGGCGCCGAAATGGTCGCCACCAAATATGATTTAACCAAGGACGAATTGGACGAGTATTCGTACAACAGCCATATGAAGGCGATGGCCGCCACGCAAGGTGGCGCGTTCAAGGACGAGATCGTCGGCATTGAAGTAACCGATGCGGACGGCAAAATCAGCCTACATACCGTCGATGAAGGTATCCGTTTCGACGCCAGCCTGGACGGCATCAAAAGCGTCAAATTGCTGCAGGAAAATGGACGCCTGACGGCCGCGAGCGCGAGTCAGATTTGCGACGGGGCCTCGGGCGTAATGATCGTCAGCGAGGCGGGCCTCAAAACCCTCGGCGTCAAGCCGCTGGCCCGCATTCACCATTTGTCGGTGATCGGCGGCGATCCGGTGATCATGCTGGAAGCGCCGATACCCGCCACCCTGCGCGCCTTGGCCAAGTCTGGGATGAAGATCGATGACATTGACCTGTTCGAGGTCAATGAAGCCTTCGCGTCGGTGCCGGTGGCGTGGCTGCAACAAACCAAGGCCGATCCCGCGCGGCTGAACGTCAACGGGGGCGCGATAGCGCTTGGCCATCCTCTGGGCGCCTCGGGGACGAAGCTGATGGCGACCTTGGTCCACGCCTTGCACGCGCGGGGCAAACGGTTTGGCCTGCAAACCATGTGTGAAGGCGGCGGTTTAGCCAATGTGACCATCGTCGAACGGCTGTAACGACGAAGCCGCAAAAGCCCCGGCATGCTTGATCCACTGTTTGATCTCTCCGGCAAAATCGCCCTCGTTACCGGCGGTAGCCGGGGGCTGGGCTACCAGATGGTTAAAGCATTCGCGCAACGCGGCGCCGATATCATCGTCGCCAGCCGTAAATTGGATGCCTGTGAAGCGGTGGCGAACGAAATTCGGGCGCTCGGCCGCCGCGCTCTGGCCGTTTCGGTGCACGCCGCCCAATGGGATCAGATCGACGCCCTAATCGAAACCGCCTACGGCGCTTTCGGGCGCGTCGATATTTTGGTGAACAACGCCGGCATGTCGCCGCGCGTCGCCAGCCACGAGATGACCGAGAACCTATTCGATTCGGTTTTGGGTCTGAATTTCAAAGGCCCGTTTCGCCTCGCGAGCCAGGTCGCCAAACGCATGGCGGACGGCGACGGCGGGGTAATCATCAACGTCTCGTCGTCCGGTTCCTTAATGCCCATGCCGTCCGTCGTACCCTATGGCGCGGCCAAGGCGGCGCTCAACGCCATGACCGTCAGTCTGGCCCACGAATATGCACCCAAGGTGCGGGTCAACACCCTGGTTCCCGGGCCTTTTTTGACCGATATCGCCAAAGCATGGAACGACGAGTCGCGCGAACATCAGCCTGTCGCCCTGGGACGTCCCGGATATCCTCCTGAAATCGTCACCGCCGCGCTGTTTCTCGCCAGCCCGGCGTCGTCCTACACGACCGGCGGCATGGTGCGCGTGGATGGCGGGCCGCGATAGCACAACGGCCTTCGAACCTTGCCGGCGCCGTCAGTTTAGCGGCGCCGGCCTCACCTCTCGTTAGAAATTGTAGTTGATTTCTCCTCCGTAGGTGCGCGGTGTCCCGACGATGCCTTGAATCAGGCCGAAAGGGCTGGTCAGATCGAACTTGTCGAGAAAATAATTCCTGCCCGAGAGATTGCGCACATAGCCGGCGACTTCCCATCGCGATTGATGGAAGGTGTAAGCCACCCGGGCGTTCTCCAGCCAATAGGGATCTTGGGTGGTATACGGATCATTGGAGATATCGAAGAACTGGTGGCTTTTATAGGTCGCACTGAACTGTAGGTCGAGATCTCCGGACGTCATTGGGACTTTGTAATCGGCCAGGGCCGCAAGCGAAAAGTGAGGTGATATCGGCAGTTCTTTGCCCGAAAAGTCTGCCTGAGCGATTTGGTGGCTCGACACGAACTGATCCAGACGGGTCTTGAGATAGCCAACTTGCCCCGAGAGGGTAAAGTTTGGTGACGGTCTGGCTTCGATCTGCGCTTCAAATCCTTCGGTGTGGGCTCGATTGGCATTGTCGAGCACGTTGACCGGCAAACCGCTACCGCCCGCCACGGGGGGCACAAGCACGAATATCTGCAAATTGTTGTATTTGTTGTAAAAAGCGGCGGCATTTACAATCAGCCGGCGGTCAAACCAGCTGGTTTTCAAGCCGAGTTCGTAAGCCGTGACGTGCTCCGGCTTTACCGGTTTGAGCTGCAAGGCGACTTCCGAAGGCACGAGACTTAAAAAGCTACCGTTAAAATCGCCGCTTTTATAGCCGGTTGCGACGCTGGCATAAGCCAGTATATCGCGTGTCATCTTATAATCGAGCGCAACGCGATAGTTAAAGGCTGAGTTGGATAGCTGTTGATTGGACAGCGCCGACTGTGTAATGGGGCCAAAATTGTCCATTCCTCCGGCCTGTGTTTGGACCGCCCCGTCGTAGTTGAAAGACCGTTTCTCGGTCGTGTAACGTGCGCCGAGGGTCAGTTTGAGTTGATTGGTAAGGGCGTAGTCGCCTTGACCGTAGGCTGCGTAAGCGTTGGTGATCTGGCGGCTGCGGTCAAAAGCGCGGGTGGCGATCCCATCGCCGGCCCCCGGCCCCGCGGGAACCCCGAACCCGCCGAATTTGTCGAAGTCGAGGAACAGATAAATCGGTTGGTTTTGCTGCAAATTCTCGTGCAGATAGTATAATCCGGCCACCCAATCGAATTTTGCCGTCGATTGGGCGGCCCGAAATTCTTGGGTGAAGGTATTGGATTTGACGCCAAAATCGATCTCGAGCAGGCGATTGGGCGAGGCGTCCGAGTCCTCCGGGTGAATCTTATCGTTATGCTCGAAAGCGCTGAGGGAGGTGAGGGTGATTGATCCTAATGTCCAATCCGCGCGCAGCGATCCGCCGAGGTTGTTGACCTTTAGATGTTGTCGCCGGTTGAAAGCCCCGGCAAAGAAATTGGCCGGGGTTCCATAGCCGAATATATCCACGCATTTGCCGGCATAACTGTCGGCAATCGAGCACTGCACCGGCGCGGGGTCGCCCTGCGTGCCCGGCTGAAAG
>JANXWN010000392.1 GCA_025351125.1 Caulobacteraceae bacterium
CAAAGACGAAAAGCGCGTCCTGCCGTGCGCCGCTTATTTGACGGGACAATACGGGCTCACCGGGCTCTATGTCGGCGTACCGACGGTGATCGGCGGCGGCGGCGTTGAACGCATCATCGAGTTTCCCCTCGACGACGTTGAAAAGGCCATGTTCGCAAAGTCGGTAGAGTCGGTTCAAGGCTTGATCGCCGCCTGCAAACAGATCGAACCATCATTGGCGTGAGCGAGCTTGGTCCGACACTGCATACCGCCCGTCTGATTCTGCGACCCCCGGCGCTTGAAGATTTCGACGCCTTCGCGGCCTTTTGCGCCGACGACATCGTGATGCGTTATTTGGGCGGAACGCAGGCCCGTACGGTCGCTTGGCGGAGCTTTCTGGGCGCCGCCGGATCGTGGGCGGTGCAGGGCTTCGGCATGTTTTCGGTTTTCGAACGGGCGGGTGGTCAATGGGTCGGACGGATCGGGCCGATGTATCACGAAGGTTGGCCCGGCACGGAGGTCGGCTGGGGGGTTGTCCAACGCCGCTGGGGCCGGGGCTACGCCGTCGAGGCCGCGAGCGCGGCGATGGATTGGGCGGCGGACGAACTAGGATGGTCGGAGATCGTCCACACCATCGACCCCGCCAACGTGGCGTCCCGTAAGGTGGCGCAAACGCTTGGATCGCGCGTCTTGCGCACCGCGATATTGCCCGCTCCCATCGAACACGGGATCGTCGATGTCTGGGGTCAAAGTGCGGACGCATGGCGGGCGCGCCGACGTTAAAGACCGCACTTGCCGACACGCTAGAGCACGGTGATTTTAGACGGAACCGTCCATTCAGCGTTTACATCTGGGCCGTGTAAACGCATCAGGCTCGAGGAGCGACGACACTTGCATGACGCCCCCCTTTCGTGATGTTGCCACCCATTGGGAAAAATGCCCAGTTCCTTGATAGAGTCCGCTCGCCCCGACCATGGATAACTTCGTATTTCACGATCCGAGCGGACGGCGAGCCAAACAGGCCAACCTAGGCGTCGGCTTGATAATCGCCGCCGCCGCTCTTGTTGTCGCCGGCTTCTTCGCCACTTTGGCGTTCGCGCCGCGCCTGCCGCACCTAGCCCTGAAAGACCCCCAGGTTTTACAAGCCCTCCACGTCGAAAACGGCCATCGCCTGAGGCGCGGCGAGGGATGGCGGCGCATACCCGCCGCCGCCAAGATGACGAACGGCGGGCCGACGCGGCCCTTATCTGTTGGTTTTTACGTCTCCTGGGATGAAGGCTCGCGCGTTTCTCTCAAACGCCATATCAATCAGCTTGATGTCATTTGCCCCCAGTGGATTTTGCTTGAAGGCTCACTGGGTCGCATCGATGTAACGTCGGACCCGCAGGCCGAAGCCCTGATCGCGGCGGCAAAATCGCCGCCTTCGATCCTGCCGATGGTTCACGCCGGCCACAACGATATCATCGACGGGCCGATGGCAAGCGCCCTGGTGATCAATCCAGCGGCGCGCAAAGCCCTGATCTCAAATTTGGTCCTCCTGGCGCAGCAACGCGGTTATGCCGGTTATGTCTTTGATATGGAGGGGCTGACGAAGCCGGCCTTGGCGCAGTATCCCGCCCTGTTAGCCGAGGCGCGCGCCGCACTCAAAGCCATTGACCGCCAAGTCTGGGTTACGCTGCCCTTTCAAGATGATTCTTGGGACATCAAACGCTTTCAGAGCGTTAGCGACACGGCGGTCCTGATGGCCTTCGATCAGCACTGGACGACCGGCGCACCCGGTCCCGCGGCCGGCCAGCAATGGTTTGAAAATACCCTCGAGGCCGACATGCGGCGCCTGGATCCGGCGCGCACAATCGTGATGTTCGGCGCCTATGGCTATGATTGGAAACTCCCCTCCGGCCAAGATCTTGGCTCGGCCACGGCGGCGACCTTCTACGATGCAACGCAAACCGCCCATGACGCCGACGCCGAAGTCACGCTCGACGACAACGAGCTTAATCCCAACTACGCCTACGTCGACGACGACGGACGCAAGCATGTGGTGTGGTTTTTGGACGCCGCGACGGTGTTCAACCAAATCAAGGTCACCGAACCCTACCGGCCGCTCGGCTATGCGCTTTGGCGTATGGGCGGAGAGGATCCCGGAGTATGGAATTATTTCAAGCAACCGTTCAATTCGGCCAAGCCGGTGGGGTTGGAGGTCATCGCGCCGGGCATCGGTGTCGATTTTGACGGTAGCGGCGAGATCTTGCACGTCGACGCTTCGCCGACCGGCGGGCGGCGGACGATCGAGGTCGACCCCGAAACCGGCCTAATCTCTGGCGAGGCCTATAAGGTAATGCCAACCTCCTACGTGATCGACCGCTATGGCGCGCA
>JANXWN010000418.1 GCA_025351125.1 Caulobacteraceae bacterium
TGCGCGCCAACATCGCCTTCGGCCTCAAGCACCAGACGCTAGGGCCCGAGGTGCGGGCGATGGTGGGGACGTTGCTGGGGCGTTAGCCCCACCCCTTAAGGGTTTGTCACCCCGCAATGCGCGCAGCGCATATCCGGGACCGCCGCAAACGCCGGCGCCCGCTACAGCATTGATGAATCCGCGCTTCCGGCGGTCCCGGATCGTCGCTGCGCGACGTCCGGTATGACAAGTCAGTAGGTGTACCCGCTTACCTCCTCCACGGCCGCGATTGTCCGGGCGATGTCGGCCGGCCGCGACAGGCGGTGGTCGCCGTCGCGGATCAAGGTGAAGACAACGTCCTTGGCGCTGAAGGCATTTGCCAGATCCAAGGCGTGGCGCCACGGGACGTCAGGATCGGCGCCGCCTTGAAGGATGCGGATAGGGACATTGATGGCGATCGGCCCCGGCAGGATCGACCAACGGACCCCGTCTTCCAGAAGACCGGCGGAAATTGTGTAGCCGCCAACTTCGTAAAGCGAGGGCCGGGTCCACGCTCCGTCACGCGCCAGTGCGGCGAGGGCCTGCGGCGGCAAGCCGGGCTTCAGCAATTTTTCGGTGAAGTCGGCCGCCGGGGCGATCAGCACCAGCCCTTCTACCCGGCCCGGTCTCGCGAGCGACGCCAAACAGGCGAGCCAACCTCCCATCGACGAGCCGACCAGAACGACGGGACCGTCGATCAACTGATCGAGCACGGCCAAGACGTCCTCGCGCCAGCGCGAAATCGTTCCGTCGGCAAACGCACCGCCGGATTCGCCATGCCCGAAATAGTCGAACCGCACATAGCCTTGCCCGCGGTCGGCGGCCCAGTCGGACAAGGCCTGCGCTTTGCTACCGGTCATGTCGGAATGAAACCCGCCCAACCAAACGACCGTCGGCGTGGCCCCCGTCACGCGGCGCCATGCCAGGGAGGCGCCCCCAACCTGCAACATGCCCCACGTTTCGCTCATGGCGCTCGCCGCTCCGTACCACTAGAAATGTCAGCGTCCGCCCGCAGGAGCAAAACGTATCTCACCGGCCCATCTTCCCCAAGGCTTTACCTTGCTGCAGGTCATCCCGGCGTTGAATGTCGGCGGGGTCGAGAGCGTGACGCTGGACACCGCCCGGGCCGTGGCGGCGGCGGGGGGGCGGTCGTTAGTCGCTTCAGGCGGCGGACGCTTGGAGGTCGCGCTGGCGAGCGCCGGCGCGGAACTGATCAGGCTGCCCATCAATGCGCGAAATCCCCTCCGCTTGCTGCGAAATATCGGCCGGCTTGAAAGCGTCATACGGCACGAAAAAGTCGACTTGGTGCACGTCCGATCCCGCGCTCCGGCCTTTAGCGCCATCGCCGCCGCTAGGCGCGCGGGGGTGCCCGTCGTCACAACCTATCACGGCATCTATGGCGCTAACTCAAGGTTTAAACGGTGGTACAACGGCGTGATGACGCGCGGCGACCGCACGATCGCCAATTCAACGTTCACCCGCAATCATATCGTCGCCGAACACGGGATTTCCGCCGAGACGATTGTCGTGGTCCCAGAGGGCGTCGATACGTCCCGTTTTAATCCGGCGGCGATGTCGCACGGACGCACGGCGGCATTGCGCGCCGCGTGGGGACTGCTGGGCGACGACCGCCGCATCGTTCTGCTGCCGGCGCGTTTGACCGCATGGAAAGGGCATGCCGTGGCGATCGCCGCCCTCGCGCGCCTGGGAAGACACGACATATTGCTGGTTCTAACGGGGGGAAACTTCGACGCCCGATATCGCAGCCAGCTTGAGCGTCAGATCCGCGCGCTGGGTCTCGACGATTTGATCCGCTTTGTCGGCGATACGGGCGATATGCCGGCGGCCTTCGCCCTCGCCGATCTGGTGCTCGCGCCGTCGACTAAGCCGGAGTCGTTTGGGCGTAGCGTGGTCGAGGCTGGTGCGATGCAGCGTGTGGTCATCGCCTCGACATTGGGCGGGCCGAGCGAAACCGTCGTCGACGGCGAGACCGGGTGGTTGGTCGACCCCGGCGATGTCGGCGGCTGGGCGACAGCGGTCGATCACGCCTTGAACGTCCGGCCCGAGAGCTTGGTGGCGATGGGGTTGGCGGCGCGGGCCCGCGTGCAGCGGCTTTATTCACTGCAGGCGATGACGGCGGCGACGTTCGCGGTTTATCGCCAGCTGTTGGCTTCCGAGCCGTGACCCCGCCGGCCAAAATCCTGGTCATTAAACTCTCGGCCCTTGGTGATATGATCCTGGCCTTTCCGTCCTTTGCGAGGATACGCGCCGCGCATACCGACGCGCGCATCAGTCTTTTAACCACCCCGCCGTTTGCCTCCTTGATGGGCCGGAGTCCGTATTTCGATGCCGTCGAGGGGGGCGGTCGGCCTGGTCGAGTCCGCGATTGGGTTCACCTCATCGGCGCCCTTCGACGCGGGCGCTATGACCGGGTTTACGACCTGCAGACCAGCAACCGCACCAACCTGATGTTCCAGGCCCTCCGGCCCTTCCCGCCGGCGTGGTCGGGCATTGCCAAAGGCTGCGCGCTGCCTCATCGCAACCCCGAGCGAATGCAAATGCACAGCCTGGAACGTCACGCCGAGCAATTGCGCGACGCCGGTATCTGGCTGGACGCTCCGACCGCGCCGCTGTCGGCGCCACCACCGAATATTTCGTGGATGCTCGGCGACGTCCCACAAGTACCGGGGGAAAAACCCAAAACCTTATTGGTTCCTGGCAGCGCGGGTCATAGACCGGACAAGCGTTGGCCGCCGCAACGCTATGGTGACCTGGCGGCCCGATTGATCGACCAAGGCTATGACGTCGATATTCTGGGCGCGGCTCAGGACCGCCCCGCTGCAAAGATTATTCGGGGCAAGGCGCCCCTCGCCCGCGACCTGACCGGCGAGACCGACTTGTTCGGTATCGCCGCCTTGGGCGCGAGCGCGGCGCTGGCGGTCGGCAACGATACCGGCCCGATGCACCTGATAGCCGCCGCCGGCGCGTCCTGCGTGGCGCTGTTTTCCAACGCTTCGGATCCCGCCCTCAGCGCCCCGCGCGGTCGCGTGACGGTTTTGCGGTCGCCGAACTTGGCTGATTTGTCTTTGCAATCGGTTCTGGAGGCCTGCCTGACTTATCGAACGCCAGAACCGGCGCAATGAACGCGTCGTATCCTGCAGCATGCGGACCTCGCCGTTCGTACCGGCCGTCGATAATCGCGGGCGTTTGTGTCTCCCTTACGCCACAATATAGCACCCGCCCGCCCGAACAGACCCGCGGACGCTTGATCGCTAGAGACGCCCTGGTCATATACGGTATAGACTGAACTCGGCGTTTCGACGCTCATTTGGATAAACTGCCCTAGGAGGCCCCCCTATTCGTCGCCCCATGCCCGCGCCCCCGTCCAAAGACGGCCCCCGCATCAATGATGAGATTCGCGTTCCGCGCGTTCTGTTAATCGACCAGAATGGAGAGAAACAGGGCATCATGCCGACGTCGTCCGCGCTTGAGGCGGCGGCGGAAGCGGGTTTGGATTTGGTTGAGGTCTCACCGACCGCCGATCCCCCGGTCTGCAAAATTCTCGACTTCGGCAAGTTCAAATTTCAGGAACAAAAGAAAAAGAACGAGGCGCGCAAGCGGCAAAAGCTGGTCGAAGTCAAGGAAATCAAGCTGCGCCCCAACATCGACGTGCACGACTATGAAGTTAAAACTCGCGCCATGCACCGCTTCTTCGAAGAGGGCGACAAGGTGAAAGTCACGCTGCGTTTTCGAGGTGGTGAAATGCGCCACCCGGAACTGGGCATGAAACTTCTGCAAAAAGTCCGCACGGATTTCGACGAACTGGCCAAGGTCGAATACGAACCACGCATGGAAGGCCGGCAAATGATCATGATCCTGGCCCCGCGTTAGAAGCCAATAAGACGAAGGTCTCGCGCTCAACGAGGGCAGTCGGCTGAATTGGATTTGAACCACGAAGCTCTCGAAGGACACGAAGATTCTTCGGAGGCGTCGCGTCCAAAAAACCTTCTACGTGCCTTAACTTCGTGGGCTTCGTGAGCTGGTGGTTCCACCCTTCATGCCTTCGGCGTTCCCACCTCAATGATTGGGCGTTCGCCTGATCGTTCTCCGCGCCCAACGCGCCCCGGCTTGTAACTTATCGTTGATTATCCTAACCGCGACGGCGTCATGACGTCGCCGAATCTCGCCGCTGCCGCCGACGCGTCCCGCAATTCGCCGGCGGCGATGTACACGCTTCTATCCGTCACCTTCATCAACATCTTAGGGTTTGGCATCGTCGTGCCCCTGTTGCCGTTTTACGGCGCGTCGTTCCACGCGCCGGCTTGGCAGATCGCACTGATCTTCTCCGCCTATCCCATAGGCACCTTCTTCGGCGAACCGTTCTGGGGGCGACTGTCGGACCGGATCGGGCGCAAGCCGATCTTGGTTAGTACCATATTGGCCAATTGCCTGTGCTACGGCGCGCTCGCCTTTGCGCCCAATATTTACGTCGCTTTCGTGATCCGCCTGATCGGCGGCATGGCGGCGGGCAACGGCTCGGTGATCCAAGGCTATATCGCCGACGTCAGCCCGCCGGAACTACGGGCCACGCGCATGTCCCGCTTGGGCGGCGCTTACAACATCGGGTTTATCTTGGGTCCCGTCGCGGGTGGGTTGCTGGCCAAAACTTCGGTCGGGCCGATCGGCTTCCAGATACCGCTTTTGGCCGCATCCGCCCTCTGCGGGTGTTCCGCCATAGGGGTCGCCTTGGCCGTTCGGGAAAGCCGTGCCGCCGGCGACGGTCCGACGGCGCAACCGAGCCGCTGGGCGATGCTGGGCTACGCCGCGCGCCATCCGGTGATCGGCCGGCTCATCCTGCTGACCTTCATGGTCGGACTGGCCTTCAACGGCATCGAATCGGTGTTCGGGCTGTGGGCGCAACATCGCTTTGCTTGGCGCCCGCGCGACGTGGGATTATGTTTCGCCGTCGCCGGATTGGTATCGGCCCCGTCGCAGTTTTTCCTGACTGGCGCCCTGTCGCGCCGCTTCGGCGAGGCGACCATGTTGGCGGCAGGCATGATCGGCACGGTGATCGCCATGGCGTTGCAGCCGTTCGGCGACGGCGGCTGGACCACCTATGCCTGCATGGCGGCGGTGGCTCTTTGTTCGTCCGTGGCCTTTCCCAATGCCGGAGCCATGATGTCGCGGGTGATCGACGAGGACCATCAGGGCCAAATCATGGGCCTCAACAACGCCGCCGCGGCGTTGTCGCGCGTGGTCGGTCCCTTAACCGCCGGTTTGGTGTTTGCCGGATTGACCGTCGATGGGCCGTTCTGGCTCGGCGCCATGATCGTCGCGCCGGCCTTTTTCCTGGCGGTGGGAGCGGGACGGGCGGTGCGCCGTCTTGCATTCCTCACCCCCTTCGCCTAAACACCGCCCCTTCGTTCGAGCCGCCTGGCCCAAAGGCATGCCATGGCGGTTCTTTTC
>JANXWN010000441.1 GCA_025351125.1 Caulobacteraceae bacterium
GCCGCCGTGCGTTGATTTTGTCGGAGGGTCGTTGGGGGGGGGCATGGACGGCGCCTCTCAAGCCCGCGCGCGCCGCGCGCCGCGCACGGCGCCGCTGAGGGTCGCGACGGTCGCCAGCACGCGCTTTGTTGGATCGTCGCCGCTCGCCGCCGCGTCGGCGATCACGTCCACCAAAGCGGTCCCCACCACCACGCCATCGGCCACGCGGGCTATAGCGGCGGCTTGGTCGGGCGTGCGGATGCCAAAACCGACCGCGACGGGCAGGCCGCAGGCGGCGCGAACGCGGGCGATCGCCGGCGCGATGTCCTGCGCATCGGCGTGTTTATCGCCGGTGATTCCCGCCACCGAAACATAATACACAAAACCGCTGGTGCGTCGGGTCACCACGCCCAAACGCGCGGCGTCGGTGGTTGGCGTGGCCAAGCGGATCAGGGCGACGCCGTGCGCGTCCAGGGCGTCCGCCAGCGGCGTCGCCTCCTCGGGGGGGCAATCAACCATGATGACGCCGTCGACGCCGGCCCGCGCGGCGGCGGCGGCAAAACCGGTCAGGCCGTAACTCAGCAGCGGATTGAGATAACCCATCATGATCAGCGGCGTCGCGTCGTCGGCGGCGCGAAATCCGCGCACCATCTCCAGCACTTTTTCGACCGTGACGCCCTGCTGCAAGGCGCGATTACCCGCGTGCTGGATCGCCGGGCCATCGGCTACCGGATCGGAAAACGGCAGACCCAATTCGATAAGATCCGCGCCGGCGCCCGGCAGGCCGCGCAATATGGCGGCCGAGGCGGCGATGTCGGGGTCCCCCGCCATGACATAGGTCACAAAAGCCGCGCGGTCTTCCTGCGCTAGCGCCGCAAAGCGCGCCGTGATCCGCGCGCTGGTCACAGGTTGAGCCCAAGACGCGCCGCGACCGTGGCGAGATCCTTGTCGCCGCGTCCGGACAAATTGACCACCACCACCCCATCCTTGCCGACCTCGGCGGCGATTTGCGGCAATCGCGCCAGAGCGTGCGCCGACTCCAGGGCCGGAACGATGCCCTCGAGCCGGGCGCATAGCCGAAACGCCTCCAACGCTTCGTCGTCGGTCGCCGTGAGATACCGCACCCGCCCGACGTCGTGCAGCCAAGCGTGCTCGGGACCGACGCCGGGATAGTCGAGGCCCGCGGAAATTGAATGCGCTTCGGTAATCTGGCCATCGGCGTTTTGCAGCAAATAGGTCTTGTTGCCGTGCAGGACGCCGGGGCGTCCGCCGTTCAGCGCTGCGGCGTGGCGGTCGGTATGCAGACCCTCGCCGGCGGCCTCGACGCCGAACATGCGCACGCTCGCGTCGTTCAAAAACGGATGGAACAGACCGATGGCGTTAGAGCCGCCGCCCACGCAAGCGACCAGGGCGTCGGGAAGTCGCCCTTCGCACGCCATCAGCTGCTCGCGCGTCTCGTTCCCGACCACGGTCTGAAAGTCGCGCACCATTTCCGGATAGGGATGAGGTCCCGCCGCCGAGCCGATCAGATAATAGGTGTCCTCGACATGGCTGACCCAGTCGCGCAGGGCCTCGTTCATGGCGTCCTTTAAGGTCGAGGCGCCGCTGGTGACGGTGCGGACCTGCGCGCCCAACAGGTTCATACGCAAAACGTTGGGCGCCTGACGCTCCACATCGACGGCGCCCATATAGACGATGCATTCAAGGCCGAACAGGGCGCATACCGTCGCGGTCGCCACCCCGTGGCTGCCCGCGCCGGTCTCGGCGATGATCCGGGTCTTGCCCATCCGCCGCGCCAACAGAATCTGGCCCATGCAATTGTTGATCTTGTGCGCGCCGGTGTGATTGAGCTCCTCGCGCTTGAGATAGATTTTCGCCCCGCCGAAATGATCGGTCAGGCGCCGCGCGAGGTAGAGCGGGCTGGGTCGGCCAACGTAGGTCGCCAGATAACCGTTCAATTCGGCTCCGAACGCCGCGTCGCCTTTGGCCGCCTCGTAGGCGCGCTCCAATTCCAAAACAAGCGGCATCAAGGTTTCGGGAACATAACGCCCGCCATAGTCGCCGAACCGACCGTCGGAGTCGGGAAAAGCCAGATAGTCGTTACGCAGCATTGTCTGCACGAGCGGCGCCGAAAGCATGAACTAGGCGCGGCGGACCGCCTCCAGAAATGAGTGAATAAGAGCCGGGTCCTTTAGTCCGGCGCCGCGCTCCACGCCAGAGGAAACGTCAACCATCGGCGCCCCCGACGCCTTAAGCGCGCCGGCGACGTTCCACGGATCCAACCCGCCGGCCAAAAACCACGGCCGCGCGAGGCGAATTTGCGACAGCAGGCTCGCATCGATGGCTTCGCCCGTGCCACCCGGGACGGCGGATCCCGGCGGCGCCTTGGCGTCGAACATCAGATGATCGGCCACCGAATCGTAAGCCTGAGCGCGGCGCACATCGTCCGCGGTCTCCACCGACAGCGCTTTGATAACACCGGCGCCGGTGCGAAGCGCCGCCGCGCGAACGCGGCTGGGCGATTCTTGGCCGTGCATCTGAATGAAGTCCGGAGCGAGTTCGCTCATCAACCGATCGAGCAGAGCGTCATCGGGGTTGACCGTAATGGCGACGATCTTGGCCTGCGCGCGCGCGGGCCGCGCCAAGGCGGCGGCGGCGGCGGGCGCGATGTGGCGCGCGCTCGCGGCAAAAAATACAAATCCGAGAAAGTCGGCTCCGCCGCGCAGCGCGGCATCGACCGTTTGCACCGTCGAAAGGCCGCAGATTTTGACTTTGATCGGTTCAGCCAGCTTAGCGTTTCGCGAGTTGATCGCGAATTTCCATAAGCAGGTTTTCCGTCGGCGTCGGCCCGGCGGCCACTTCGACAACCGGCGCCCGCGCCCTGTTGACCGCCTTGACGACCAAAAAAATCACGAAGGCCACGATTAAAAACTGCATGACGTTATTGATGAAGGCGCCATAGGCGATGGCGTTTTCGGCGATCTTGTGCGCCGGATCACCCGCCTTGAGAACGTATTTCATCGCTGAAAAATCGACGCCGCCAGTAAATATGCCGACGACCGGCATCAAGATGCCGTCCACGAAACCGGTGACGATCTTACCGAAGGCGCCGCCGATGACGACGGCGACCGCCAGATCAACGACATTGCCGCGCGCGATGAAATCCTTGAATTCCGAAAACATAGCCATGCGATGCGTGCTTTTGCCCGTTAGTCAGCGTTGAGCCGGGCGCGCAATTCCTTGCCGCTCTTAAAAAACGGCACGTGCTTGGCGCGAACCTGTACCGAAGCGCCGGTGCGCGGGTTGCGTCCCGGGCGGGCGTCGCGACCCCGCACCGAAAATGCGCCGAAACCGCGCAATTCCACCCGACCGCCGCTTTCAAGAGCGGCGATGACGCGCTCGATAATCACCGCCACCACCCGTTCGACGTCCCGCGCGGTCAGGTGGGGATTTTCGTCCGCCAAAGCGGAGACCAGTTCCGACTTGATCATTTTATCGCCATCCCCTTTTTTCGACCATTGCCCAAACCGAACCGTAAGTTCAAGGGCTTAAGAACAATCCTCCCTCCCGTTTCGCGGGAAGGAGGATTTTCCGATCTGTTAATCCTTGGTCGAGGCCTTTTCGCGCAAAGCGGCGCCGAGAATATCGCCCAACGACGCTCCACTGTCCGAGGAACCGAATTTCTCGATGGCCTGTTTATCCTCGGCCATTTCCAAGGCCTTGACCGATAGACCCACCCGGTGGGCGGCCTTGTCGACGCTGGTGACTTGCGCGTCCAGACGATCGCCGACCGCATAGCGTTCGGGGCGTTGTTCGGAGCGGTCACGCGACAGGTCGCCCTTACGAATAAAGGCGGTCATCGGCGCGGCTTCGTCGCCGAACTTGACCTCGATGCCACCGGACGTGACCTCGACGACCGTGGTCGTCACCGTCTGGCCCTTGCGGAAGGAATCGCCGACCATCGGATCGCCGGCCAATTGCTTGATGCCCAGGCTTATGCGCTCTTTTTCGACATCGACGTCGAGCACCTGCGCCTTGACCATGTCGCCCTTGGTATAGCGGGCCATGGCTTCTTCGCCGGCGACGCTCCAGTCGATATCTGACAGGTGCACCATACCGTCGATGTCATTGTCCAGGCCGATGAACAGGCCAAATTCCGTGGCGTTTTTGACTTCGCCTTCAACGGCGGAGCCGACCGGGTGGGCTTCCAGGAAAGCCTCCCACGGATTGGCCGCGGCTTGTTTGAGGCCAAGGCTGACACGGCGCTTGGAGGCGTCGACG
>JANXWN010000453.1 GCA_025351125.1 Caulobacteraceae bacterium
GGAAAAATGCGCCGCCGTCGCTGCGCGATATCGTCACCATCGGTCGGACGCACGGCGAGAAGATTTTTCTGGTGCACGACGACGAGCGGGTGAGCTTTGAAGCGTTTTATCGCGCCGTCGCGACTCTCGCGCACGCCCTGCGCGCCGAAGGCGTGCAAAAAGGTGACCGCGTTGCGGTAATAATGCGCAATATTCCCGAATGGCCCGTCGCCTTCTATGCCGCCGCGACGGTCGGCGCGATCGTCACCCCGCTCAACGCTTGGTGGACTGGGCCGGAGCTGGAATATGGCTTGGCCGACTCCGGATCGAAGGTCGCGCTGGTCGATGCCGAGCGTCTGGCGCGCATCGTCGAGCATTTGCCGCAATGCCCCGACTTGAAACGGGTATTCGTCGCGCGCCAAAGCGAGGATGTCGCCGACCCGCGCATCGCCCGACTGGAAAGCGTTATTGGCGCCCCCGATAGCTGGGCCGGCCTGCCCGACCGGACCTTGCCGGTGGTCGAAATTACACCGGAAGACGACGCCACCATTTTCTACACCTCCGGCACGACGGGCAAACCGAAGGGCGCCCTAGGCACGCAGCGCAATTTCAATTGCAATATCTTCTCCAGCGCCAGCACCGCCGCCAGGGCGTTTTTGCGCCGGGGCGAGACGCCGCCGGCGCCCGATCCGACGGCGCCGCAACGCGCCACCCTGCTGTCGGTGCCGTTTTTCCACGCCACCGGATCGACCGCCATCATGAATCCCAGCCTGTTCGCCGGGGCCAAGCTGGTGATGATTCGCAAATGGGATCCGGTTCGAGCGTTCGAGATGATCGAGCGCGAGCGGGTGACATCGGCCGGCGGCGTACCAACTATCGCCTGGCAATTGATTGAGCATCCCGAACGCTCGAATTACGATCTGTCATCGCTGGAGAGCGTGGCGTATGGCGGCGCGCCATCGGCCCCGGAGTTGGTGCGCAAGATCGTCGAGACGTTTCCCAAATCCCAACCCGGCAACGGTTGGGGCATGACCGAAACCTCCGCCACGGCCACGCAACACGGCGCCGAGGATTACGCCAATCGCCCGGATTCCTGCGGCCCGGCGGTCGCCGTCGGGGACTGCAAGATCATGACCGTCGAGGGCGATCGCGAACTCGCCGTCGGCGAGGTCGGTGAACTCTGGTTCAAGGGCCCGCAGGTCGTAAAAGGCTATTGGAACAAACCAGAGGCCACGGCGCAAACCTTTGTCGACGGATGGGTCAAGACCGGCGATCTGGCCCGCCTGGACGACGAGGGCTTTTGTTTCATCATCGACCGCGCGAAGGACATGCTGATCCGCGGCGGGGAAAACATCTACTGCATCGAGGTCGAGAACACGCTTTACGACCATCCGGCGGTGATGGACGCCGCCCTCGTGGGCATTGCCCATAAGACCTTGGGTGAGCAGCCGGGGGCGGTCGTGACGCTCAAGCCGGGCGCGAGCGCGACGGAAAGCGAGTTGCGCTCCTTCGTCGCCGAGCGTTTGGCGGCATTTAAAGTTCCGGTGAGGGTGATTTTTTGGTCCGAAACCCTGCCGCGTAACGCTAACGGCAAGATTTTGAAGAGCGAATTGCGCAAATTGTTCGAGCCATAGGCGAAGGCGGAGCGGCGTGCGTCCCACGGGCTAAGGCCCGGCGCCCACTCTCCGATTGTTTTGCTGTATACCGCCGCGATGAACACCCGGTTTGAGACCCATATCGTCCGATCCGTCGGTGCGCAGGGCGACGGCGTCGCTGAGAACGGCGCGTTTATAGCTCGGACCCTTGCCGGCGAGCGCGTGACGACAACCGGTTCGGGCGAGCGATTGGAGCTGGCGGAGATCCTGCGGGCCAGCTCCGACCGCGTAACGCCGCCGTGCCCGCATTTCGGGCTGTGCGGCGGCTGCGCTCTCCAACACTGGGCGGCTACGCCGTATTTGGCGTGGAAGCAGGAGCAGGTGCGCGCCGCTTTGGCGCGGGTGCGGATCGAGACCGACGTCACCCTCGCCTTCGCCGCCGAGGCGGGCACGCGTCGCCGCGTCGCCCTGCACGCTCGCCGCGAGGGCCGCGAGATATTGCTCGGCTTCAAAGGCCGCCGATCGTGGACCGTGCAGTCGATCTTTGCGTGCACGATCGCCGATCCGCGCATCGTCGAGGCGTTGCCGACGTTGCGAAGTCTCGCCGCGCCCTTTCTCGAACACCCCAAATCGGCGCCGATCCTGCACGTCACCGTAACGCTGACGGGGTTGGATATCGATGTTACCGGAATCGAGCGCAAAGGCGGCGGTCTCTCCGCCGACGCGCGCGCGCGCGCGGCGGTGGCCTGCGAGGGCGCCGACATCGCGCGCGTCACCTTGGCCGGAGAGGTGGTTTACCAATCCCGCGCGCCGATGGTGCGGCTCGGCGGAGCGGTCGTCGCTTTGCCGCCGGGCGCGTTTTTGCAGGCGGCGCCGACGGCGGAAGACGCCATGACGGCGGTGATTGTAGGCGCCGCCGCGGGCGCGCGCCGGACCGCCGATTTATATTGCGGCGTGGGAACCTTTACGTTTCGCCTCGCCGCCTTCGCCCCGGTGCTGGCGGCGGACGCGGCGAGCGACGCGATCAGCGCGTTGCGCGCCGCGGTATCGAGCGCGCCCGGTCTCAAACCGATTGCGGCCGAGGCGCGCGATCTGGACCGACGCCCGATTCTCGCCGCCGATCTTAAGAAAATCGATGTTGTCGTGTTTGATCCGCCGCGCGCCGGCGCCGCCGCCCAAACCGCGCAATTAGCGCAATCGCGGGTCGCCCGCGTCGTTGGGATATCGTGCAATCCCGCCACCTTCGCGCGCGATGCGAAAACCTTGATCGACGGCGGTTTCGTGCTGGACGGGGTCTCGGTGGTGGACCAATTCCTGTGGTCGCCCCATATTGAGCTGGTCGGCGTATTTTCGAGGGTCTGAACGGTGAGTGAGGCGGAGACCAAGTCGGCGGCGTTTCAGGGTGATCGCTCACGCGCGATCGCCGGAGCGGCGCTGAAGGCGGCGTGGTGGGGCGCAACCTCGCTCGCCCTGCGTCGCGTCGCCAAGCCGGCACAGTCGGCGCCCGGCGATTTTAACCCTTCGGCGGCGCCCGCGCCGCCAGGTTTTGTCCGTCGCGCTTGGTTGCAAGCGTTCGAGAAAGACGCGGCCGATGTGGCCACCGGTCTCTATCCGCCGATGACTCCCGTGGGGATCAGTCCGGCCGCCGCGGTAAAACAAGCCGCCGACTTGATCAAAGACACCCGCGACGTCGAGGCGCGGCGGCGACGGCGCGGGGGAGCCGAAGCGCGCGGCGACGCCCCCAACACCGAGGCCTTCCCCGCCTATTATCGCCAGAACTTCCATTTCCAGACCGGCGGATGGTTTACCGCCGACAGCGCGCGGCGTTATGAGGGCCAGGTCGAATCCCTGTTTGCCGGAACAGCCGGGGCGATGCGACGACGGGCCTTGTCCCTGCTGGCCAAGGCGTGGCGCGGGCGCGATCAGCGAGGCCTCGCCATTCTCGATCTGGCGTGCGGTTCGGGCGCCTTTCTGAGCAATCTGACCGCTGCCTTTCCCCGCGCTCGCGTGATCGGCCTTGATCTGTCGGCCGCCTATCTGACCGAAGCGCGCCGCGCGTCTGGCGTTCACGCCCTGATCCAAGCCAACGCCGAGCGTCTGCCCCTCGCCGGCGGGAGTCTGGACGCGGTGAGCTGCATCTACTTGTTTCATGAACTGCCCCCCCGCGTGCGCACGCTGATCGCTGCGGAAATCGCTCGCGTGGTGAAGCCGGGCGGCCTGGTCGCCTTCGCCGACTCCGTCCAGCCGACCGACGACGCCCGCCTCGCGCGCCTGTTGGAAGTCTTCCCGGCCTATTTCCACGAACCGTTTTACAAGAGTTATGGTGAGACGGACCTAACCGCGCTGTTCGGCGCGGCGGGGTTGACCGTCGTCGGTCGGGACCAGGCGTTTTTGACCAAGGCCTTGCTGTTCGAGAAACCTCACGGCGCGCCGGTGGCGTAGTCGAACTTGTTCTCCGCGAAATCATTTTTTCCGCCGCCGAAACTCCAGGTCAGGCCGACGAAGACCGTGCGGCCCCGTTGCCGGCGCGTGGCGACGTCGTGCTGGGTTGCCAGATCGATTACATTGCGGTCACGTTGCGTGTCGAACACATCGGTCACCGTGGCGGTGAGGGCGAGCGCATCGTTGAAGGCGTGGCGGAAACCAAGATTGGCGCCCAGGAAAAATCACGATAGCCTTGAGCAGTGAGCCGTTTGCCGATGTAATTTGCGCTTACTTGGACCTGATATTTCGGCGAGGGGCTGATGTTCAGGCTGATTTTGCCCGTGGCGCTGATCAGCGACCGCCCGCCCACGAGGCCGAGGTTTTTGTGCGTTGATACGGTTGTAATAGGCGTTGCCGCTCGCGCTGTAGCCCAAGGCGCGGCTGACCTTGCCGCTCAGCGCCAGTTCCAACTCGGTCGATTGGCTCGATCCCAAATTTTCCTTGGTCGTCAAAAGAACCGTCGGCGCGATATAGCGGCTGACGTCGGTCACGATGTCGGAACTGCTCCGAACATAGGCCGTGGCCTGAAACGACGTCGCCCGATGATGGTAGGCGTAGCCCGCTTCGACGGCGTGAGTGTCCTGCGGTCGCAAGCCGGGGTTGCCGGCGCGCAGGGTAAAGGCGTCCTGATA
>JANXWN010000458.1 GCA_025351125.1 Caulobacteraceae bacterium
GTGTCGACGTCGCGATGTGCCGCGCCGGCTATGCCGCGGTGAAGCGCTACTACGCCACCGAGGCCTGCAACAACGCCCGCAGCGCCGATCCCGCCTGCATCGCCGAGAAAGTAAAAGCGATGTCCAGCTGGGACCAGGCGCCCAGCGTGGTCGCGGTACCGGTCCGGGTGGAAATCTGGCCAACCACGGTAGTCGAACGACCCGTCGGCGACGCCAAGGCCTGCCGTCCCGCCGATTGAGCGTGCGGAGGCCGGCTTTGGTTGGCGGGCGTGAATGGTATGTTATCGCAACGTTTATCATAAAAATGCTTGGTGCCCGCAATCATCCTCCTTCCAAACCACGTCGCTCAAACCTTCGCCGCTATCGTGAGAGGCCCCCTCGCCCTCATCTCGAAAAATTACCAGTGCCGCCCCCACTTCGCCCCCAAACCTTCTTGCCGCTCGGCAGTTTCATCTCCCATCGCATACGCCGATTCCAGCGCGCCCCAACCCTCCCGGTCCGCCCGCGCATACCCCGCCTCAGCCATGCCAGCCGCCTCAGCGACAGGCGCACGTGCTTCCCCCTTTCCCGACGCCCGCCTCCGCCACCCTCGCTCCAAATGGCCCAAAGCGCACTATTGAAGTTCCGAGCCGCGACGCACGCCCAACTGGTTACGGTATCGAGAAACAAGTGATTTTTAATTTTATCCTAATATAAAGTTAGTAAATTTTTTAACAAAAAAGACACATTTAAGATAAAACGGAAATTATCCAAGTCTATAAACTACTATTTTGCACTTAAGTCTACCAAATAACCCTTCAAACTAAACGGTCTAAAGTTTTTTGCTTCTTTTTTTCAAAAAAAAGCGCTTCCTTACCACATCTAGAACACCAACCCCGGCCGTGTTTCTTCATCCAACGGCCAAACCGGACGTTCGATCTTCGCATAAGGGATCTTCCGGTAATCCCGCGGAATCGGCCCATCCGCGTCGATATAGATCACCTTCTTGGCGATCGGCCCGAACGCCGCCATGAAGTGGTTGGTCGATTTCACCACCAGCATTTTCCGCTCGGTCGGCTCAATGCCAACGTTGCGGAACAGTTCAAGCCCGAGCGCCTGGGTCCGATTGGTGATCAACACCACCTCGACCCCGCCGATCCGGATCGCCGCGCAATCGCCAAGCGCCACCTGGGTCGGCCCGAAGGACTGGTGGCAATCCCGCGCCAACCCGGTGACGGTCACCATCGCATCGACCGGCGCGCCCGAGGCCGGCCCGATCTTGCCGCCGAAACGCAACGGAAAACTGGCGCCGATGCCGGCATCGAAACACAGCCGCACCGCGATCGGGTCCCATATCGGCCCAAGTGCGGCGCCCTGGGCGTCACGCGCGATAAGCTCGCGCAAAATGGTGGTGTTGTCCGAGGGCGCCCCGCCACCGGCATTATCAGCCGGATCGGCCATCACAACGGGGGAGACATTGGCGGCGATGGCGGTGGCGACACCGTTGCCGACATCGAGATAATCGGGCGCCGTCCGCCCACGCATCGAGACGAATTCCTCGCCGATTTCAGTGGCCAGCCAATCCGCCTTGGCCTTGTCCCCATCAGTAACGACGAGGATACGCCCGGTCAGTTCGGGCACGTCGGCATAGGGGAAGCAATGCCCGATGGAGATCGAAAGAACGCCACCCTTCCCCTCCATCGCCATCATCCGGTCGACGAACCCGCGCATCAACGGCAGCGTGGTGGGGTAGGAGCCGATCTGGCGGCAGTCGTACATCGACATCACCGGCTTGATCTGTTTGCGGATGGTGGCGAGGACATGGGTGAGCAGTTCCTCGGCGCGGTCGACCACGTCGGTGTGGGGGAATTCCTTGTAGAGGATGATGATGTCGCACAGCTTGACGCGCTTCAGCGTGAGGTGGCAGTGCGGGTCGAGCTCCATGCCGATCACGCAGCCGGGCCCGACGATGGCGCGCACCCGCTCGGCGATGTCGCCCTCCACGTCGTCATGGCCATGCGCCACCATGGCGCCGTGCAGGCCGA
>JANXWN010000062.1 GCA_025351125.1 Caulobacteraceae bacterium
TTTGACTTCATCGCCGCACACGAACAGGTGTTTGTGGTTGAGCAAAACCGCGACGCTCAGTTGCGCACTCTTATTACTACCGAAGGAGGTGTAAATCCGGCGAAGCTTCCCGCGATCTTGAACTACGACGGCTCGCCGATCACGGCGCGTTTCATTGTCAGTGAGATTACCGCACGCATGTGCCGCGCCGCCGAGACTACCGCCAAGGGGGCCGCGCGGTGACCTTTATTGCCAAGCCAAGGTTACATCACCCGCTTTTGAAATCTAACGGTTTGGGTTTCACGCGCCGCGACTATGAGGGCAAGGTCTCGACGCTTTGCGCCGGTTGCGGGCATGACTCGATTTCGGCGGCGATCATTCAGGCCTGCTATGATTTAGACCTACCGCCGCATCGTCTTGCCAAACTCTCCGGCATCGGTTGTTCTTCAAAAACTCCGGATTACTTTCTGGGCGCGTCGCACGGTTTCAACAGCGTTCACGGGCGGATGCCATCGGTCTTGACCGGGGCAAATCTCGCCAATCGCGATTTGATCTATCTGGGTGTCTCGGGCGACGGAGACAGCGCGTCCATCGGTCTGGGCCAATTCGCCCATTCCATCCGGCGCGGCGTCAACATGACCTATATTGTTGAGAACAACGGCGTTTACGGCCTTACCAAAGGTCAATTTTCAGCAACGTCCGACACCGGTTCCAAGTCAAAAAAGGGCGTGATCAACACCGATCAGCCGATTGAATTGGTAGCGTTAGCCCTCCAATTAGGCGCGACGTTCGTCGGACGTGGTTTTTCCGGTGACAAGGCGCAGCTGGTGCCATTGATAAAGGCGGCCCTTCGACACAATGGCGCGGCATTCATCGACGTCCTGTCACCGTGCGTCCAATTCAACAACCACGCTGGATCGACAAAAAGTTTCGATTATGTCCGCGAGCACAATGCGGCGGTTAATCGCCTGGATGTAATAGTGGATCGGGACGAAATCATCGTTGATTATGCACCCGGTTCGGTGGAGTTAGTCACCCAGCACGACGGCTCGGTCCTACGATTGAGCAAACTTCCGGAAGGCTATGACCCCACTGATAAATTCGCGGCCGCACAACGTTTGCAGTTGCACCATTCCAAGGGAGAGATTCTCACTGGGTTAATCTACGTCGATCCAGACGCGGACGATCTTCACGCGCATCTGGGTACGGTGCTGACGCCCCTCAATGCCTTGCGTGACCAAGACCTAGTTCCTGGCGCGACGGCGCTGGAATCCCTCAACGCGTCCCTGCGATAATCGTGATAGGCGGCTTCACAAGGCGCGCCTGATCGCCTAACCCGTCGCCCATAAGTACGCTTTATGAGAGTCACGAATGCCGGACGGTGAAACAATCGCGGCCGCTACCTCGATCGCGGGGTTGGAACCGGCGCCCACGCGCCACGCCGGACTGATTGGCTGGGTGAAGCAGATCGCCGCGCTCACCAAGCCCGAGCGTGTGCATTGGTGCGATGGCACCGAGGCCGAATGGCGCGCCTTGACCGCCGAAATGGTCAACTCCGGTACGCTTAAGGCTTTGAATTGGCAAAAACGCCCAAACAGCTTCTACGCAGCTTCCGATCCCAAAGATGTCGCGCGGGTTGAGAGCCGGACTTTCATCTGCGCCGAACATGAGATTGACGCCGGACCGACCAATAACTGGCGCGCACCTGCGGGAATGCGGGCCGAACTCGAGGGTTTGTTTGACGGCTGCATGCGCGGGCGCACACTTTACGTTGTGCCGTTTTGCATGGGCCCGCTAGGTTCCAAGATCAGTGCGCTCGGCGTCGAAATTACCGATAGCCCCTATGTGGTCGCTTCGATGCGGATCATGACGCGAATGGGCCAAGGCGCGCTCGACGCCATGGGTGACCACGGGTTTTTTGTGCCCGCCGTTCATTCGGTCGGCAAACCTCTCGCGCCCGGTGAAACCGATGTCGCTTGGCCGTGCAACGACGTGAAATACATCGTCCATTTCCCTGAAACGCGGGAGATTTGGTCGTTTGGGTCGGGCTACGGTGGCAACGCCCTGTTGGGCAAAAAGTGCTACGCCCTGCGCATTGCTTCGGTCATGGCTCGCGACGAGGGCTGGCTTGCTGAGCACATGCTGATTTTGAAGTTGACGTCGCCGAAAGGGAAAGCTCACTTTATCGCCGCCGCCTTTCCGAGCGCCTGCGGCAAAACCAATCTAGCCATGTTGCAGCCAACCCTTGCCGGGTGGAAGGCGGAAACGGTCGGCGACGACATTTGCTGGATGCGGTTCGGCGATGATGGACGGCTCTACGCTATCAATCCCGAGGCCGGATTTTTTGGCGTGGCTCCGGGCACCGGTAACGCCACCAACGCCAATGCGGTCGCTTCATTAGGGGCGAACTGTATCTTTACCAACGTAGCGTTGACAGCTGATGGCGATGTCTGGTGGGAGGGTCTTACCGACGCCCCCCCCGAGGGCTTAACCGATTGGAAGGGCCGCGCTTGGTCGCCTGCCTGTGGAGAACCCGCCGCCCATCCGAACGCTCGCTTCGCGGCCCCTGCCGGCCAATGCCCGTCCATCGCGCCCGAGTGGCAGGACCCGGCGGGAGTGCCGATTTCCGCCATATTGTTCGGCGGCCGCCGTGCCGGCGCAGTGCCCCTGGTGACCGAGGCTTTCAATTGGCGTCATGGCGTGTTCCTCGCCTCCAACATCGCCTCGGAAGGAACGGCGGCGGCGGAAAATACCATCGGCAAGTTGCGCCGCGACCCGTTCGCCATGTTGCCGTTCTGCGGCTACAACATGGGGGACTATTTCAACCACTGGTTAAAGCTGGGGGAGGGTGCCGATCCGGCAAAGGCGCCCAGTATTTATTTCGTCAATTGGTTTCGCAAAGACAAAGCCGGTAAGTTCGTTTGGCCAGGATACGGCGACAACAGTCGTGTGCTCAAATGGATTGTCGAACGCCTGGACGGTGAAGCCTCCGCCGTCGATACGCCCATCGGTCGTGTGCCGGCGCCGGGCGCTCTCGATGTTTCGGGATTAGGCCTCACCGACGCGCAACTCGACCTTTTGCTCACCGTCGATCCGGTTGTGTGGCGACAAGAGGCGGCGCTAATCTCGCCCGATTATGAGCTTTTTGGCGATCGCTTGCCCGAGGGTTTGTGGGAAGAGCACCGCGCGTTGTTGGAGCGTTTGGGCTGATCGCGAATATTTGGGTGGCCACGGGCGCCCACTCGGCTACAGTCCGCTGTCACGATTTTTAACCAAGGGAGCACATCTTCATGCGCGACGCCGTCATCGTTTCCTACGCCCGCACCGGGCTTGCTAAAGCTGGCCGCGGCGGATTTAACATCACGCCCACGGTGTCGATTGCTGCTCACGCTTTAAAGCATGCGGTTTCCAAGGCCGGGATTGATCCGGCTCTCGTTGAAGACTGTTTCATGGGAAATTGCGCCCACGGGGCCGGTAACATGGGGCGCAACGCCGCTCTCCTGGCTGGGTTGCCGATCACCACTTCGGGCGTAACGGTCAATCGTTTTTGCTCGTCGGGTCTGCAGACCATCGCCATGGCGGCTCGTTATGTGATCGACGACGGCGCCGAATGTGTCGTCGCTGGCGGCGTGGAGTCAATCAGCCAGCAAGGGGGTGGGAACATCGGCGGACATGATCCAAAGCTGACGGAAATGTACCCTGACATCTTCATGCCGATGATCGATACGGCGGATATTGTCGCCGAACGCTATAAGGTTTCGCGAGAGCAGCAGGATGAATTTTCCCTGGAATCGCAACGCCGTATGGCCGCCGCGCAACAGGCGGGGAAATTCAAAGACGAAATTGTAGCGATGCAGACCAAGATGAAGGTTGTGGACAAAGCGACCAAGGAAGAAAGTATCGTCGACTACACCGTCGACCGAGACGAGTGCAATCGGCCCGACACGACTTTGGAAGGGCTGCAGAAACTCGAACCTGTTCGCGGCGCCGGAAAATATGTCACGGCAGGCAATGCCTCTCAACTTTCCGACGGCGCCGCAATGGTGGTGATGATGGAAGCCAAGGAAGCGGACCGACGCGGCTTAAAGCCCATGGGCCGATTTATGGGTTGGGCGGTGGCCGGCTGCGCGCCCGATGAAATGGGGATCGGACCGGTGTTTGCGGTGCCACGGCTACTGGAACGCCACGGCTTGAAGGTCAGTGATATTGATCTGTGGGAACTGAACGAAGCCTTTGCCAGCCAATGCCTCTATTCACGTGATTTCCTGGGAATCGATCCGGAAAAATATAACGTCAACGGGGGGTCCATCGCTATCGGTCACCCGTTCGGCATGACCGGCGCGCGTCTGTCGGGCCACGTTCTGCAGGAGGGACGCCGTCGCGGTTCGAAATACGCGGTCGTTACCATGTGTATCGGTGGCGGGATGGGTGGGGCCGGTTTATTCGAGGTCTACTAGAATGCGGGCCAATATTGCAGCGTGCGGGCCTGAATACTGAAAATTTTGGATTGGGGGGATAGTCTTAATGCGCTATGAGTGGTTCGCCAATGCCTGACACATGGGACAAGGGGAACCACGATGGCGCTTTCACTCGCGCAGAAAGAACTGGCTTGGGCGCAAGGGCAGCTTGGAAAACAAATTGGCCAGGGCGAATGTTGGGATCTTGCCGAGCAGGCGCTTTCTCAGGCCGGGGCGCAGACGTCCACCGATTTAGGACCCGTCGGCGATGATGTTGACTATGTCTGGGGCGATTTGCGCAACGACGCCAAGGATATTCAGGCCGGCGACATTCTGCAGCTCCGCGACTATGTGGTCACGACTACGACCACCACGACCTATAATTATCCCGACGGTTCCACCGACGTCGATACGGACACGCAGACGCTCACGCGACCCCATCACACCGCCATCGCCAAAGGCCAAATAGACGCCAACGGCGCGTTAAGGACTTTTGAACAAAACGTCGATCCTTTGGGTAGAGTGGTACAAAATCAGAGTCTGTCCACCCGGGATTCCACGATCACCTTACCGACCGTGGCGAAAAATCATTTGAACAGTAATTCCGGCAAAGTCGAATTCGCCAAAATCCAAAAAACGATCGATATCTCGACGTCAGGCACACTGTGGATCTATAAACCGCTGACCAAATAGGCGCTGCTTGACTCGGCCGTAATCAGACTGAACCCGGCAAATCGTCAACTGATACTTCGGCGAGAAAGCCCGACAACGGCGGCAACCGCCAAAGCGTCGCCCCGTTGACAGCAGCAAGCAGGCGCCATTGAGCAGGATCCACCGGCGACCATTCCGTCGCGTTTAAGCCGACGTTGAAGACGCAGAGCACGCGCTCCCCCGCTGACGATCGTTCGATGACCAAGAGGTCATCGGTGGCCAGCACTACCCCGCAGTCGCCGCAAAACAAAGCGTCATGGTTCTTGCGCAAACTAAGCAAAATTCGCGTAAGCGCCAATTGCGACGTGGCGTCGGCATTTTGCACGTCGACGGCCAATGCTTGATGCTCGGCGGGGATAGGAAGCCACGGTTTGGAGGCTGAAAACCCGGCGTGCGTGGCGTCCGCAGTCCAAGGCATAGGGGTTCTCGCCCCGTCCCGTCCAAGCGTCAGCGGCCAGTTTGTAATGGCTTCAGGATCCCGTAGTTCCTCAAACGAAATTTTTGCTTGCGAAAGCCCGAGCTCTTCACCTTGATAAATAAAGATATTTCCGCGCAGCGAAATCAAAAGAAGCAAGTTCAGACATGCCATCGCGGCGCGATCCGTCGCCGACGCCCACCTAGAAACAGCCCGCGGAGCATCATGATTGGAAAACGCCCAGCTGGGCCATCCCACGTCGGGCCTATCAGGCCATTGACCGAGAACTTTCTGAAAGAGTCTGGGCGACAACGTCGGGGCATATAGAAAGTCAAAGCCATACGCGCTGTTGATGCCGCCAGGTTGAGCCGTCAAACGCTGCATTTCAGGGATTGGGTCTGCGCCACCGACTTCGGCAACCGTGAAAATGCTGGCGTAGCAATCGGTTACGCTTCGGATGCGAGCGACGAAGTCAGCAATGATCGGGTGCGATTGATTGTGAACGTGTTGCTGAAAATCAAACGAACGCGTGCGGACCGCGCCGGTGTCCATTGCCGGGGGATTATCGCGCAGCATGGGATCGTGGGCTGCGAAATTGATGGCATCCAGCCGGAAGCCGTCAACGCCGCGGTCGAGCCAAAAACGCGCGACATCCAAAAGCGCCGCTTCAACCCGCGGGTTGTGCAAATTGACATTGGGCTGGCTGCTTAAGAAGTTGTGCAGGTAGTACTGCCCGCGCCGGGCGTCCCAGGTCCACGCCGCGCCGCCGAACACCGCCTGCCAATTGCTTGGCGGTGATCCGTCGGGTTTGGCGTCGGCCCAGACATACCAGTCAGCCCTGGGATTGGTCCGATCCGCGCGGCTTTCAGCGAACCAAGCATGAACATCGGAGGTGTGTGCATAAACCTGATCAATAATAACTCGCAGGTTAAGGGAATGCGCGCGGGCCACGAGGGTGTCGAAATCCTGTAGCCCGCCGAACATTGGGTCAACGTTGCAATAGTCGGCCACGTCATACCCGAAGTCCTTCATCGGCGAGGTGAAGAACGGCGATATCCAGATCGCGTCCACCCACAGCGAGGCAATGTGCTCGAGATGCGCGGTGATCCCAGGCAAATCGCCGACGCCGTCGCCATTGGAGTCGGCGAAGCTGCGCGGATAAATCTGATAGATGGCCGCACCCCGCCACCAGGGGCGCGCCGCTGGGCCGGCGGTTTGCTGCTTAGGGCGTCGGGTCATCGGCGGACGTCTCGCGAATACCTCAGAGGGGTGAATGCGGCAGGAGCCAGGGTCAGGCCTTCCGGACTAGTACTCAAGTCAAATTTCTCGAGATTAGCGGGTGCCGAGCCTGCAGATGCTTCCCAACTGTTTATTGTTGCTGCTGATGATGATGGTCGCGGATGGCGGCGGTATCGGCTCGACGACGGGCGGCGGCGATGGCGGGGGCCCCCAAGCTAAG
>JANXWN010000088.1 GCA_025351125.1 Caulobacteraceae bacterium
TGGTCGGTGTCGATATTGGCGACGTCCAGGGGGGCCGCCTTGGCGTCAAGGTGGGTGAAGGGTTGCATGCCGTTCCGGGTCTGTCGTTGATGACCTGGGCGTCTTGCCATGATAGTAGCGTCGCCGCCAGAGTGTGCGATCCGTCGTTTTTGCAAAGGTCCGTCATGTCCGTCGATCCCGTTGTTATCGTGTCGTACGCCCGCACGCCGATGGGGGGATTTCAAGGGGCTTTGGCGGGCGCCAGCGCCACGGAACTGGGCGCGGCGGCCGTGCGCGGGGCGGTGGAACGGTCCGGCGTCGATCCCGCCGTGATTAACCAAATTCTGATGGGTTGCGTCCTGCCCGGCGGGTTGGGCCAAGCTCCGGCGCGACAGGCGGCCTTGGGCGCCGGTCTGCCAAACAGCCTTGAGGCGACGACGCTGAATAAGATGTGCGGTTCGGGTATGCAGGCCGCCATCCTGGCGCATGACGCCCTGGCGGCGGGGTCCGCGGACGTCATCATCGCCGGTGGCATGGAGAGCATGTCCAACGCACCCTATCTGCTCGCCAAACATCGGGCGGGGGCGCGAATCGGCCACGATCGGGTGATGGATTCAATGTATCTCGATGGCTTGGAGGACGCCTACGAGCCCGGCAAACTGATGGGCGCTTTCGCCGAAGAGACGGGCCGAGCCTATCAATTTACCCGCCAGGACATGGACGCCTACGCCATTGAAAGCCTCAACCGCGCCCTGGCCGCCGTGCGCAGCGGAGCCTTTTCCCGCGAGATCGTCGCCGTCGAAGTCACCGGGCGCAAGGGCGTCGAGACGGTCACTCAAGACGAGCAACCGCTCAAGGCCGACCCGGCGAAGATCCCGACCCTTAAATCCGCCTTCGCCAAGGACGGCGCGATCACCGCCGCCAACGCCTCTTCGATCTCCGATGGCGCCGCGGCCCTGGTTTTGATGCGCGAATCGACGGCCCGATCGTCGGGCCTGACTCCTCTGGCCAGGATCGCCGGTCACGGCGCGCACGCTCACGCGCCTGGTCTTTTCATCACCGCTCCGGTTCCGGCCATGCAACAGGCGCTGAGACGCGCCGGATGGCGCGTCGGCGACGTCGATCTCTTTGAAGTCAACGAGGCCTTCGCCGTGGTGGCCATGATCGCCATGCGCGATCTCGATATCGAGCACGAAAAACTTAACGTCAACGGCGGCGCCTGCGCGCTGGGTCATCCGATTGGCGCGTCGGGCGCGCGTATCATGGCCACCTTACTCGCGGCGCTTGAAGCGCGCGGTCACAAACGCGGCCTCGCGTCGCTGTGCATCGGCGGTGGCGAAGCGGTCGCGATGGCGGTCGAGCGGTACTAAAGCACGATAATTATAGACGGAACCGTCTAAAATCTGAATCCTGCTCTAAATGCAAAAGTGTAGAGCCTGATTCAGCGTCTACAGCTGTTCCGTGTAAACGCATCAGGCTCTAACCGCCGCCCATCGCCTCGCCCAAACTGGGCATTTTATTGATATTAAAGCGGATGGCGTTGCCAATCATCATATCGCCGGCGACCATGCCAGTCGGGCAGGCGCCGCCGTAGTGAGCCTCGACGTCCGTCACATGGTGGCTCGGAACGCGCGCGGAATTGGCGCCGGTCATATCCGACTCGCTGTGAACTCTGTACGCGGATGAAAAATCCCCAGTAATATCGCCTTTCGAACTGATCGCGCCGGCGACGCCCATCTTGCACGTCGAGCTATAGTGATAGACGCCGTCGAAACCCCGCGACATCGCGGTGTGGCACAGGCTGTTGGTGACGCTTCGCCCCATCATCGACATCTTCGCGTCGGTGGACGCGTCCAGACACATGCGCATTTCCCCCATGTGCGGAGCCTTGCCGTCCTGACTCATGGTTTGGATCCACAGACCGGGTTTACGCGCCGGCATATGATCCAAGATGTTGGTTTGGCTTGCCGGGCCGGCGTTCGGCGCCGTCGAGGCCGTCGCAACGTTGGCGTCGCCGCCACTCTTAGGTTTGCCGCAACCGGCCAGAACCGCCAATACCGACATCGTGATTAAAAAACTCGACCGCATTATCCGCCCTCCAGTTACCGTGCGCATGGGAACCTATTTCATTTTTAAGACGTAGGGAAAGGGCCTATTTCCGGCCTGCCCCCAATGGCGATCGAGGTTTACCATGACCCACTCTGTGGACGATAACGCCGCGCGATCGCGGTTCGAGTTGACCGAAGACGGCCACGTCGCTTTCGCCGACTATCGCCGGGCGCACGGCGCCTTGATCATCGACCACGTCGAGGCGCCCGAAGCCCTCCGCGGGACAGGCGCCGCCGGTCGGTTGATGCAGGGCGTCGCGGACACCGCGCGCGCGGCCGGCGAGACTATCACCCCGCATTGCACCTATGCGGCGGCCTGGCTGAAACGAAATCCGACGGCGGCGGCGGTTACGCCTTAGCTCCGAGCGTCGTATCGATGATCTATATTTCGTTACCGTCTTCCCTTCCGGAATCGCGCCGCGCTTTCCGCCCGCGCGTCCGCGCGCGCCCTCGTCACCTCGCCGCGATCCGGGGTCTCCCCCGCTGGGGTCATGGCGTCGTTGGCGAATTCGAGGTCTAGCAGTTTTAGCCGCTTGATCTCGTCGCGCACCCGCGCCGCCTCCTCGAACTCTAGATTGCTGGCCGCGGCGCGCATTTTGGACTCTAGATCGCGCAACGTCGCTTGGAAGTTGGAGCCTAAGAACGGGCGTGAGCCCTCGGCCACGCCGACAGGCACCGTCACGCGGTCGCCGCGTTCATACGGGCTGGCGAGGAGGTCCTTAATCTGGCTCTTGATGCTCTCGGGGGTAATGCCGTGGTCGAGGTTATACACCGCTTGCTTGTCGCGCCGGCGGTTGGTCTCGCTGATCGCCCGCTCCATCGAGCCGGTCATGGAGTCGGCGTAAAGGATGACCTTGCCGTCGACGTTGCGCGCCGCGCGGCCGATGGTCTGGATGAGCGAGGTTTCCGAACGCAAAAACCCCTCTTTATCGGCGTCGAGGATCGCCACCAGGCCGCACTCGGGAATATCCAATCCTTCGCGCAGCAAATTGATGCCGACCAACACGTCGAAAGCGCCGAGGCGTAGATCGCGGATGATCTCGATGCGTTCGAGGGTATCGATGTCCGAGTGCATGTAACGCACGCGCAAACCCTGCTCGTGCATGTATTCGCTCAAATCCTCGGCCATTTTCTTGGTCAGTACGG
>JANXWN010000107.1 GCA_025351125.1 Caulobacteraceae bacterium
GCATCCGTATGGCGTGCCGCTGACGGGCAGCGGCACGACCACCGCGGTGGCGGGGATCGGCCGGTCCGACGTGGTCGCCTACCGCGACCGCTGGTTGCGGCCCGATAATGCGACCCTGTTCATCGTCGGCGATCGTGACACCTTGGTTGGTTATGATCTGGGCGTTAAAGGTCTGTTCGATCGTGAAATCCACGCGGCGCGCTATCTGCTGACCTTCGAAAACGCTGGCCATTCCATCGGCATGAACGCGGCGCCCAACCAGATGCGATCGCGTCTTTGGGACCTCGATTGGTGGGAAGATCCGGTATGGCGCAAGGATCGCGTTTTAGCCGTCGAACTACATTTCATCACCGCGTTTCTGGCTCGGTATGTGAAAGACGAGATGGACAAGACGTCCTTTCTGGATGTGCCGCAGGTGAAGTCGGATCAAGGCGTATGGTCTAAGAAAGCCAACGAAGCCTGGGGGACCTATAGTTCGGGCGCGCCCCCCAACACTGTTTGGAAAGGTTTTCAAGACCGCCACGCCGAGGGGCTGGAACTGCGGTTCGCACCGGCGGCTAAATAGATTTAGCCGTCGCACCCTGCGTCCGCCCGGCAAATCGGCCGATCCACCACGAACGGAACAGGGATATCACCGGATCAGACAGGTCTTCGGCGTGAAACTTAAGATAATAGCCATAACCTTCATCGAACACCGCGTCATAGGGCGCCACCAATTGGCCGGCCGCCAATTCGGCGGCGAACATGTTGATGTCGGCCAGCGCCACGCCGCCCCCGGACATGGCGTATTGCACCGCCGAAAGCGCGGTATCAAAGGCCAACCCCTTATCGCTCTCGACCGGAATGCCGCACTGTCGAAGAAAGTTCGACCACAAAAGGCCACGCGGCTCAGCCTCGAGCTTGACGTGCAAAAGTTCGTTGTCGGCAATGAATTCACCAAGCGGCTTCCCCGTATTCGCCGCCGCGACGGCCGGCGAGCAAACCGGTGTCACCCGTACCATCCACAACAGATCGGTGACCTTGTCGTCGACATTAGGTCGGTCGTAAACCACCGCGACGTCAAGATCGGTGGCGGGCAATCCAGTGACATGCGCGCTGGAGACGTCGATCAAGATATCCGGGAAATCAGCCCGGAAATCCTGCAAGATCGGCAAGGCCAGATGGTTGAGCAGAGACGGCGGCATATGCACCCGCAGGGTCCGCCCGGACCGTTCGCCATCCTTGATCGTGTTGAGCACTTGTTCGAGCCGATCGAAGCATTTGCGCACGACCGGCAACAAGATGGCCCCCTCGTCGGTCAAAACTAGGTGTTGCGGGCGGCGTTCCAACAACTTTTTTCCAAGCAAATCCTCCAGGCTGATAACATGCCGGCTCAGCGCGCTTTGCGAGACGTGCAAGGCCTGGGCGCCGGCGGTGAAGCTCAAATGCTGGCCCACGGCGTCAAAAGCGCGCAGAGCGTTGAGCGGCAGCCAGGGGCGGTTGATCACGGGCGCGAGTCCTCAAAACAACGCTACCGGCGTCGTCACCGTTACTTGTCCAGAGCATCAAGCGCGCGGTCAAGCGCGACATCGAAGCACGCCGCGTCAAATGGAATAGCGATATGATGAAATGCGATTGTCAGCCGCCGCCCGCGGCATGCAAAACTTTGCAGTGCTTCAAGGTTGCAAGATGGTCGATTTAAAAAAAGTAGCGGACCTGTTCAGCGTCTGCCGACCGGGACACGGTCTGCCGCAGGGTCTGTACAATGACCCCGACGCCTTTACGTTCGACATGCAGGCGATCTTTCGACGCGCATGGATCATGGTCGGTTTCGAGGTGGAACTCGTCAAACCAGGGGCCTGGATGGCCGTGATGGTCGGCCCGTGGGCGGTGTTGATCACCCGCGACCGCGGTGGCGAAATACGCGCGTTTCATAATTCCTGCCGGCATCGCGGCGCGCAAATCTGTCCGCCGGGCAAGGGCTCGTCGCCGCGTCTGGTCTGCCCCTATCATCGTTGGACCTATGAACTCAGCGGCGAACTGGCGAGCGCAACACGAATGCCAGCAACCTTCGATCGCGGTGAGCACGGATTAATTCAGGTCAATGTCGAGTCCGTTGGCGGCGCTTTGTACGTCTGCCTGGCCGACGAGCCGCCGCCGATCGCGGATTTTAGGCGCAAACTGGAGCCGCTGATGGCGCCGCACAATCTCAAGGACTCAAAGCTCGCGTTCGAGAGTGTCATCGTTGATCGCGCCAACTGGAAATTGGCGATGGAAAACGCTCGTGAGTGTTATCACTGCGCCCTCGGCCACCCCGAACTGGCGCGTAGCTTCCCGGTCGGGGCTTCGGCGCACTTCGACTTCGGCGAAGATCGACGTCAGGAGATTTTTGCCGAACGCATGGCGGCGGCGGGCTTGCCGTCCGGGCCGGTCGAAGGCGATTGGTGGCAGGCGGTGCGCTTCACCTTGAACGAAGATTATCAATCCATGACGCTCGACGGGCGTCACAGCGTTAAAAAGCTTATGTGCGGCGCGGGGGGCGGCGACATCGGATCTCTACGCTGGAGCGTCGAGCCGCATGCCTTTACCCACGCCACGGCCGATCAATTGTTTATGTTCTCCGTGGTGCCGGTCGGCCCGCGCGAGACGCACATCGTCTCCAAATGGCTGGTGCATAAAGATGCGGTGGAGGGCGTCGACTATACCATTGATGATTTGACGCATTTGTGGACCGCAACCAATGTTCAGGACCGCGCTTTGGTGGAGAACAACCAAATCGGCGTCGATTCCCTGGGCTACCGCCCCGGTCCCTACTCCCCTGACGCCGAAGCCTTGGCGATCCGGTTTGTCGATTGGTATTGCGATACGGCGCAAGCTTATTTGCGCGAACAGAGGGTTTGACGGTGACGAACCACGGCGACCTGCACCCCGATTCGATCGCGGTGGGGCACGGCTATGACCCGGCCGACGCGTGGGGGGCGGCTAAGCCGCCGATCGTTCTAACCTCAACCTATGTCTATCGCAGCGCTCAAGCGGCCAAGGATTTTCATCGGGCTTTCTTCGACGGCGCCGTCGAAGGCGAGCAGGGCGGCGCTATCCCCGACGGTTTTATCTATTCGCGGCTGGGCCATCCCAACCTGACGATGGTCGAGGCGCGGATGGCGGCGCTGGACCGGGCGCAAGACAGCGCGGGCTTCAACAGCGGCATGGCGGCGATCTCCACCGTGGGCTGGGCGCTGGCGCGGCCGGGCGACAGCGTGGTTTACAGTCGACCGATCTATTCGGGGTCGGATAATTTTGTGAATACCGTCCTCCCGAACTTCGGAGTCCAGATCGAAGGCGTGATCGACGCTTGCAATGAAGGGGCGATTCGCACCGCCGCCGAAGCGGCGTTGGCGAAGGGGCCGCTCAGGCTATTCATGCTGGAAAGTCCGGCCAATCCGACCGCCGCCATCGTCGATATCGCGCTCGTGCGACGAATTGCCGACGAGATCGGCGTGCGGCAAGGTCACAGACCGCTGATTTCCGTCGACAACACCTTTCTGGGGCCTTTGCTGCAAAATCCGCTGGAACACGGCGCCGATTTAACCATCACCTCCCTGACCAAATACTGCGGCGGTCACAGCGACCTTTTAGCGGGGTCGGTCAGCGGCGCGGCGGACTTGATCGGCAAGCTCAAATCCTTGCGGATGATTTTGGGCAATCATATGGAACCCTTCACCGCGTGGCTGATGTTGCGGTCCATCGAAAGTCTGGCGGTGCGGACGCAACGGGCCTGTTCGAACGCCCTCGCCGTGGCAAGCTTTCTGCGCGATCACCCCAAGGTTTCCAAGGTGACTTTTTTGGGATTTCTGGCCGCGGGGTCTGCGGCGCGCGCCGTTTACGATCGCCAATGCGCCGGCGCGGGTTCAACCTTTTCCTTTACCGTCAAGGGTGGCGAGGCCGAAGCGTTCCGCCTGCTTGATCAACTCAAACTTTTGAAATTGGCGGTCAGTTTAGGCGGATCGGAAACCTTGATCTGTCACTCGGCGACCACCACCCACTATAACATTCCGCGCGAGCGGCGCGAGGCGAGTGGCATTACGGATGGTTCAATGCGTCTTTCGGTCGGTTTAGAACACCCCGACGACTTGATCGCCGAGCTGTCCCGCGGCCTCGACGCCGTTTGATGGCCGCGCGAGGGGTTGATCCTAAGGCGATCGCGGGTAAATTTCCACAATCCGATCGCCAGGTGGATGTGCTGGTGATTGGCGCATGAATCACTTCGCGGTCTTTGCTATGAGAGGGCTACGCGAGACGACGAACGCGGCCGAGCTAAGCCGTAAGACGATTGTCCGTTCAGAGCCTCGAAATAGCGGCCCGCAGATGGTTTAGCAAATCGGCCGCATAACTGGGTGGAACAAAAATTTCGACTGTATGATCGTCGATCACGTCATAGCGAACGGCCATATGGTGCAGGATCGTGCCCGCCACGGAACCGGGCCGGAACGCCGGGTCTTCCGCGTCGAACACGCCGCCGAACATGAGCGCGCTTCGCCAGGCGGGACCGCTGATCCTCAGTCTGTCGAAGCCGCCTGATAGATCGGTAATCGCGCCGTCATTCGCCAAAGCCGACGTGAGGCGGGCGAGCGTATCGTCCAACGCGTCCAGCGGCCCGCGTAGCCACCATACAGTCGGCTCCACGCGGGTCGATCGCCAAGATCCCGCCAACGTTAAGATGACGTCCGGGGCCGCGATCCACGTCTCCACCGCGATCAAACCGCAGGGATCGAGTTTTGCGATCACGGTCTGCGCCGGCGCGGGGTCAATCGACATAACGCGCGCCTTCCGCATCGTAGAACAGCGGCGCCGTCAACCGCACCCGCCCTTGCAACCGGCGGGTGGGCGAGGACGCGATCATGACCTCGCCGATCCGATCGGGCCCCGAAGCGACAAGCCCGAGACCGATGGCGCCCTCGCCCGTCACGCGGCGACCGGCGGAACTGACGTGGCCCTGCGGCGCGGCGCCGGCCCGTGGCAGCAACATCGCGCCTTCGGGTAAAACGCCGTCCAACGCGTCCAATCCGACCAAGCATGGTCGGTTGGGCCGCTGAAAATCGCGACGTTGCAGCCCCGCCCAGCCGATGAAACCGCCCTTACGCAGCATTTTCGTAAGGCCCAGATCGTACGGGCAAGTCCGCCCGTCAATTTCGGCGCCGGTGACGATGTGGCCCTTTTCAATGCGTAAAAGGTCCATGGCGTCCAGGCCGTAGACGCGGCCGCCGGCCGCCGCGACCCGCCGTTCAAGATCGCTCCACACCACCTGAGCCGCATAGGACCGGACATAAATCTCGAACGCCCGCTCGCCGCTGTAGCTTGCCGCCAAGAGCCAAACGGGTTGGTCGGCGAGGCGAGCGGCGGCGACCGACATGTGGCGCGGCGGTGCGGCGCCGGTCGCTTGGTCGACAAGCGCGCGCGCGTTCGGTCCAGCAACGGCGATGCCGACCCAACATTCCTGCACCGCTGTCACCATGACTTGCAACCGCGGCGTCAGAACGCGGCGGGCGTAGGATAGACGATGCGCCATCGTATCGGCGCCGCCGGTCGAGCTTGTCAGCAGGTAACGCTGATCGGCCAGGCGCCACACCGTGCCATCGTCGGCGACGATTCCGTCTTCCCGCAGCATGATTGTGTAGCGACCCCGTCCGACCGCCAGTTTGGCGACCGACGTGGCGCAGATGATTTCCAAAAACGCCACCGCGTCCGGGCCGACCACCTCGAACTTGCCCAGTGTGGACACGTCGGTCAGGCCGACCGCATCGCGCACCGTGCGCGCCTCGCGCACGGCCGCCTGCGGAGAGGTCTCGCCGCTCATCGGGTAAGCGCGCGGACGACTCCAATACCCGGACGGTTGCCACACCGCCCCGGCGGCGGCGTGCGCCGATTGCAGCGTCAGGCGTCGCCGTGGCGCCGCTTCAGCGCCGACGGCCTCCCCGGCCAAAACGCCGAGCGTCACCGGCGTATAGGGGGGGCGGAAGGTGGTTAGACCGATCTGCGGGACGGTGACGCCGGACGCCTGCGCCATTCGCGCGAGGCCGAGCAAATTGCTGGTCTTGCCCTGGTCCGAAGCCATCCCTAAGGTGGTAAATCGCTTTAGATGCTCCACGGAGCGATACCCTTGGCGCCCAGCCAGATCGATATCGGCGGCGGTGACGTCGTTTTGCAAATCGATGAAGGCGGTCTTGGCGTCCGCGCCGTCGGTGAGTGTCACGCAGCATCCGCTCACGGTTGGCGTCGGCCGCGCCGCAGCGCCACGCGGACGCGCGCCCATCGGTCTGGACAATCCCAAATCTTGCGCCGCTTCAACCCCCGCGCGCCAGCCGTCGGCAAGCGCCGCTTCGAGACCCTGCCGCCCCGCGCCGGCCCCGACGCTGACTTGATTTTGGCGCGCGGTGGTCGGCGCGAAGGCGCCCGCTTGCGCGTCCCACGCCAACCCTCCGCCGGCTTGCATATGCAGATGAACCGTGGGGGTCTGTCCGCCAGAGACCGCGATAAGGTCGCACGCCACGGTCCGACTGCGACCGGCCTCGGACACGATGGCGCCGGTGACGGCGCGTGAGCCCAACGCCGCGACCACGCGTCCGCCCACGCGACTATCCATCACGGCGATCACCTCTATTCCCGATGCGGCCAAAACGCGCGCGGTAAGGTCGGCATGGTCGTCACAACCCGCGACGACGGCTAGGGCGCCGGGACGCACGGCGTAACGGGTGACAAAGCTGCGCGCGGCGGAAGCCAGCATCACGCCGGGGCGGTCGTTGCCGGAAAACAGCAAGGGACGTTCAAGGCTGCCCTGGGCCAACACCACCCGGCGAGCGCGCACCCGCCAGAGGGTCTGCGCGGCGCCGTCATCCCTGGTTATTTGCCCCGGTTCGACGTGGCGCTGCACGACGTTGAGCAATCCGTGATCGTAAAAACCCGTCGCCGTGGATCGCGACAGGACGCGTCCCCCCTCCGCCTTGACGCGCGTCGCGACGGCCATCGCCCAGACCAACCCGTCATCGCCCCCCGCCATGGCGGGATCGCGAAGAAACCCGCCGCCGGCAAGGCGGTCCTGTTCGACCATTATAACGCGGGCTCCGGCCGCCGACGCGGCGTCAGCCGCCGCCAGACCGGCCGGCCCCGCGCCGACGACTAAAACGTCGCAAAACGCGGCGCGGTGATTGAACCGATCGACGTCGCGGTGTTGCGGCGGTTTGCCGAGCCCGGCGGCGCGCCGGATGAGGTGTTCATAGACTTTCCAAAGTCTTGGGCCCCCGAAGAAAGTTTTGTAGTAAAATCCCGCCGGAATGAACGGCGCCGCCACTTGGCTTACCGCACCGATGTCGAAAGGGAGGTTCGGCCAGCAGTTTTGGCTGATGGCGGTCAGGCCCTCGTACAAAAAGACGTCGGTCGCACGGGTATTGGGCTCGAATCGCCCACCCTCGCCGACGCCGTACAGCGCGTTCGGTTCTTCCACCCCGGCGCCGAACACGCCGCGCGGACGGTGATATTTGAAGCTACGCCCCATGAGACGTACGCCGTTCGCCAGCGAGGCGGAGGCCAGCGTATCGCCAGCAAAACCCTCGTAAGGCCGTCCGTCGACCGTAAAGCGCACGGCGCGAGCGCGATCGATCAGCCCGCCGGCGGCGTTGCGAAACGGGGCGCTCATGCCGGCGGCCAGGCGACGACCTCGGCGAGGTCGTGCGTCACGGTGTTGCGCGTTAACCGAAGCCATGACCGGCAGCCGTAGGTGTGGCGCCAAAGTTCTTGCGATGGACCACGCGGGTTTTCGCGTTGAAACAGTATCGCGACAGCGGTGTCCGGATCGACGTCGACCGACAAGATGGCATCCATCGTCCGCTCGTAGGTAAATTCGACATGCGCGCGCGGGCCGCAATGTGGACAAGCGATGAGCATCATGCGCCGATAACCCGCGTCATCGTGCTTGCGGAAGGGGACCGGCCCCCGCCTCGTCGATCGTGGCGCCGAGCGCGAAGCGTTCAAGGCTGAACGGGGCGGCAATGGCGTGCGCCGCGCCCGTCGCCAGATGGTGGGCATAGAGACGGCCAGACCCCGGCGTGGCCTTGAAGCCGCCGTAACACCAGCCGCCATTCAGATAAAGGCCATCGATCGGGGTCGCGCCAATGATCGGGGAGCCGTCGAAGCTCATGTCCGTCGTCCCGGACCAAGACCGTAACATCCGCAGACGTGACAAAGCCGGAACCATGGCGATGGCCTGGGCGGCCACTTCGTCGATGCGGTGCGGCGAGCCGCGTTGCGAATAGGTGGGATAGTGATCGGGGTCGCCGCCGAGTCCGAGCTCGCCCTTGTCCGACTGGCTGATATAACAGTGGACCGACTGCGACATGATCACCGTGTCGATCATGGGCTTTACCGGCTCGGATACAAACGCCTGCAAAAGATGCGATTCGATGGGGAGTTTCAAACCGGCCATGGCGGCCACGAGGCCGGAATTGCCGGCCACGCATAGGCCCACCCGATCGGCGCCGACGGAGCCGCGCGAGGTCCGCACGCCGTGCACCCGGCCGTCGGTGATATCGAAACCGGTCACTTCGCAATTTTGAATGACATCGACGCCTAGCGCGTCGGCCGCGCGGGCGTAACCCCAGGCGACGGCATCGTGTCGCGCCGTACCGCCGCGCCTTTGGATTAGCCCGCCTACCACCGGAAAGCGGGCGTTAGGCGATATGTCCAACAAGGGGATCAGCCGCGCCACCTGCCGGCGCGTCATCAACTGCGCGTCGATCCCGACGCAGCGCAGCGAGTCTCCGCGCTCGGCCAATTTCGTCATGTCGGCGTCCGAATGACCGAGAAACAGCGCGCCCCGTTGACTGAACATCAGATTATAGTTCAGTTCGTCGCTCAAACCCTCCCAGGTTTTCAGCGAAAATTCCAACAGGCGCTGCAGGGCGGGCTGTCGATAATTAGACCGGACGATGGTGGTGTTACGCCCGGTATTGCCGCCGCCGATCGAGGCGCGTTCCAGCACCGCGACAGAGCGGACGCCGTGGGTTTTGGCCAGGTAATAGGCCGTCGCCAAGCCGTGGCCGCCGCCGCCGATGATCACCACGTCATAATGTTTGCGCGGCTCCGGATCACGCCAATCTCGCGGCCAGGATTTTTGGCCGTCGAGTCCCGCGCGCAGCAGAGCGAGCGCCGAAAATCGCTTCATCGCGCCGGTCTCGTCATACGGTTTGCCAGATCGCTGAACCTCAAACCATCGCGCGGCGCTCACCCCGATACGCCGCCGTCAGGCCTAGGCTGTTTTAGCCCCGTCGGCCATGGCGAAAAAGTTCATCGTCCATCGAGAAAAGTGTCCAGCGGCGATGCGATGGCCGGATGCCCATACGCCACCTCGCCAATTCGTCAGGCCGGATCGACCGCCTCGGCCCGGAGGTGAAACAGCAATACCGTTTGCGGTTCGGCCAAGGGCAGTTGCAAGCCGACGTAACGCAACGCTTCGCCGGCGACTCGGTAGCCCGCGCCCATGAGGTCTAGCGCCTCGACCACCGACGAAGATGACTTCGAACGCCAAGCGGCCGGCCATACCAGACGCAGACGATAGTTTTTTTGCGCGTCCAGTCCTGGAAAATAAATCCGATCCGGCAGAGTTGCGGCGTGTCCTTGCAAAACAGCCACGGAATAAAAGGCTTCGCCGCGATCGGCGGCCACGACCCCGACAGC
>JANXWN010000139.1 GCA_025351125.1 Caulobacteraceae bacterium
ACCAAGTCGCGAGCAAGACTCACGCGACTCTCCGCGTAGGCCTTTAGCAGTAGATCGTGGCCTTTTTGATATTCCAGGCGTCCGGCGGCAACGATGAACGGTCGGTCCTGCGCGACTGGCAGGGGCACTCGCGCCAAGCGCTGAATCTTCGCCAGATCGATGGGATTGTGGATAACGCGAATCTTCCCCCAATCCAAATTCAGCCGGTCGTGCAAACCCCGCGCCATTTCGTGGGAGTTGGCGAGAAAACAATCGGCGTCCCGATAGACGCGGCGGGTCAGCGATTTGATGAGGGTTCGCGACGCCGCGCCGCTGAGTTCGTCATCGATTACCGCGTCGGTGTTATTGCCCTCGCGCGCAATCCACACCGGGCGGTTTTGCCCCATGCCTTTGAGCACGAAATAGGTCAGGACGCTCATGCCCTTGAGAAAGCTCATCACGACGTGCGGACGATGCGCCTTGATCATGCTCGAGACGGCGGCCGGGCCCAGCACCGCGGCGCCCAGCAGTTTGTCGGCGCGGTAGAAGTTGGAGTTGGGGCCTTCGAAAGCCAGAAAGTCTTGTCCGATCTTGGAGACGTCGATCCGGCTTTCGTCTGCGTCCTGCAAAAACGGTCCAGATTTGCGCAACAGCCCCATCCGCACGTCGACCTGATCGGGATCGCACCGATCGAGCACATGCACCGCCACCCGCTCGGCGCCCCCGCCCTGTAGGGACGAAAGCAGCAGCATCACGCGCACGCGCTGATTCAATGATATGCCCCGACTGTTGGCGAAATTGTCCGAACGGCGCTTCTAGCCGTCGATGGTGATCGGGAGCAACGCCGTATCGGCGCAATTTGGGTTTGGGGCTGCAGATTGTGATCAAATTCGAACTATTGGTGGGCGCTTCCGCGTTCTGGGCCCGGGCCGCGGATGACATTGCGGCGGCCGGTCGGCGCGTATTGGTGCAAGCCATGAGTTTCGAGGGCGATGCCGCCGGCTTGGCCGTCGCCCACGCGCTGACGAACTGCCAAGCCCGCGATCGTCGCGTGCTCGTGGACGACTACACCCGCTTGAATATCAACGACCAATCGGTGCGGTTCTGGAGCGGGCGGCCCAACCCCGCCGTGAAAACGGAAGTCGCCGAGACCGGGCGGATGTTTCTCGGCCTGGTCTTGGCGGGGGTTCCGGTGCGCGTCACCAACCCGGCGGGGTCTTGGGGCACCGGCTATCCCGCGCGCAATCACAAAAAACTGCTCGTCGCCGACGACGTCGCCTACATTGGGGGGATAAATTTTTGCGATCACAATTATGCGTGGCATGATTTTATGCTGCGTCTTGCGGGGCGGCCGGCAGCGGATTTTCTGGCCGACGATTTTGACGCCACTTTTTCCAGCCAGCCGCGGTCGGCGGCGACGGTTCTGGACGCGGTTACGCTCATTAGCCTCGACGGGCGCGCCAATTCCCAAGCCCTCGAGCCGGTTTATCGCGCCGTCGAGAACGCGCGGCGCGCCGTGACCGTTCTAAGCCCTTATCTCACCTTTCCGTTCACGGATCACCTGACCCGCGCGGTGAACCGCGGGGTCGGCGTTCGACTCATTACGCCGTGGGACAATAACAAGCCCGTCGTGCGCAACGCTCTATTACGCGTCGCCGCGCGCGCTGGGTTCGAAACCGTACTCTTGCCGCGCATGAGTCATTTGAAGGCGGTCTTGGTCGACGAGGAGATCCTGATCGTCGGATCATCAAACTTTGACTTCGTCAGCTTGGCCGCGGAAGAGGAAGTAATTGCGATTGTCACCGACCCTTCGGTTATCGCCGACTTTCAGCGCCGGATCATCGTTCCAGCGATCGCCGAGGCTTTGCCGGCCCACGCTCACCGTATTTCGCGCGGGGCCGGCCTTGCCGCCAATTTGGCATTGCGGATCGCCGATCCCTTGGCCCGCGCGGCGCGAACCTGGCCGCGCAGGGCGGTGGACTGGGCCGATTGAGCCGCCTTCATCAGCCGGATCGTTCCGGATCAACACATCGCCTATGGCTTTTTAGGCAAATTATCGACCGGACGGTTCGCCGGCGGTAAGATCAGCGCCGCCCAACGGCGCGCGCAGGACCCGATCTTCGGCACGCCGCAACGGGTGGCCCCAAAAACGCCAGATCGACCAAAACGATCCGACTACGCAGCCGATATTGATGATGACCTCCATTCTCAGCCCGCCGTCGCGCAACATCACCGCCGGCGCATAGAGGCCGTGCAGATAGTTAAAGGAAATGTCGATCAACGCCAAAAATCCCAGAGCGCCGCTGCCGATTAGACCAAACAGCACCGCCTTGGCGTCTTGCCCGATCAAATAAAACGCCGACAGCGCGGAAGCGACCGCCACGAATAAATCCGCCAACGGAAAAGCCGATTCAAAGCCGATGTAAACGGTGGTAAATTGAATCAGTTCGGGATTGGTCAGGTTGTGGACAAAATGCGGCATGGTCAGGTCGCTGTGAAAAAACGCGACCCAATAGGCGCACACCAGTCCGGCGACGCCGATCGACAGCAGGCCGGCGTGAATTTTGTCCGCCAGAGAAAGACGCTGCACCGTTTACCCTCCAATATCGCCGGTCGTCGCCAGGCGGGCGATCGCGACACTGAACACCGGCACAAAACCCCAGGCGACGCCGATGAACGCCGCCTTGTCGATGGCCCGCTCTATTCCGAAAAACGGCCGGTCCGACCACGACCAACCGTGCCACCAATAGTCGTTCAGACCTTCGACCAAAATTCCCATCACCGCGCCAACCATAAAAAGCACCGGGGCTATCCCGCCAAACGCTTGTCGTCCCCCTATTACCCAACCCACCCCCAGACCTTGCACCAGTCCAAAGATGATAAGAATATTCAACAACAAAAAGGCGCGAGACCTATAGGTCCAAACGCCGCCCGCCCTAGCCGTCGCCTCGACGACGACTCCGATGGCCAGCGCGGCCAGAAAACACGACAGGGGCTGGTCTATAATCACGCCACACCAAATCTTGAGCGAATTGGCCAAGCCCCGAGGGCGGTTGGGTCGCCCAAACGGTGCGAGGCCGGGTTATCACTGGTTAGCCTTCTGCCTAAACGCTCGCAAGGCGCAATCTATCCTGCCGCCGGTGCGGAACCGTGGCGCGAACTTCAATCGGCGCATCGAATTGAAATAGACTTCACCCACCCGCGGGAGGCTCGATTGGCGCCGCGCGCGCAACCGCTTCCAATCCGCCGCCACCGCGCTAACATCCGCGTCATGACAGACCAATCCATCGCCCGAACCACCCATAGCCTCGGCGCCCTGAAGGTCGGCGTCGCCATCATTGCGGTGATCATGACGGCCTTTGCGCTGTGGGCGCTGCGGCAAGTGTTGACGCCGTTCATCTTGGCGATCTTTTTGCTGCTGATGATCGGTGGTCTGGAGGCCACCCTAAAACGCAACATGCCCCTCGCGGACAAAGCCGCTTTGCCGGTCGCGATCATTGCCGTCGTGACTTTTTTCGGTTTGGCGCTCTGGATAATTATCGACAACATCACCGGCATCGTCCGCGAGTCGGGGCTTTACGCGACCCGCGTGGACACCCTGTTGCAGATGGGAGCCCAGGCCCTGGGAATGCAGGCCGCGCCGACGTTGGCCAAGTTAATTCACGACACCAACCCCGCTAAATACGTTGGATCGGTCGCCGGCGAGGCTGGACATTTGGTCGAAGCCTTTGTGTTCGTCCTTATCTACCTAGGGTTCATGCTAGCGTCGCGAAAAGGCTTTCAGGCTAAGGTCAAGCACTTGTTCGGCGGAGCCGACTCCGAGGCAGCGACAATCGTCACCCGCATCCAGCGCGGTGTCGAAAGCTATATATGGGTCCAAACCATCGTCGGGATCATTATCGCGGGGGCCTCGGCGTTGTTGATCTGGCCAACCGGCTTGTCGCACGTCCTGTTTTGGGCCTTCGTGATCTTTCTGGCCAATTACATCCCGGCGATCGGCGCGGCGATCGGGGTTCTTTTGCCACCGCTGTTCGGGTTATTGGAACTGGACGCGGTTTGGATATCGATCGCGCTACTGGTCGGCTTGGAGGCCGTTCACTTTACGGTTAGCCACGTGGTCCAACCCCGAATGCAGGGCCAGAGCCTCAACATCGATCCTATCGTGGTGCTGCTATCCCTGGCATTTTGGGGAATTATCTTTGGCATAGGGGGCGCTTTCCTCTCCACGCCCTTGACCGTCGTCGTGATGGCGATCTGTGCCGAATTTCCCGCAAGTCGCGGCATTGCCGTCTTGTTGTCACAGGACGGCAAGCCCTTCGCGCCTTAGGGCACGATGATTTTAGACGGAACCGTCCAAAATCTGAATCGGGCTCTAAAAGCAAAAATGTAGACCCTGATTCAGCGTTTACATCTGTTCCGTGTAAACGCACCAGGCTCTAGCCCCCGCTTTGCGCGCGCTCGTCGCCCTGATAGGAGAACATTGCGGTTTTTAACTAGACGAGTGACTTATGGACGATGATTTTCAAATGCCCGTCGGCCAATTGATGGCCGGAAAACGCGGTTTGGTGATGGGGGTCGCCAATCGAAATTCCATAGCCTGGGGCATCAGTGCGCAACTCGCCGCCCAGGGCGCGCAGGTCGGGCTGGCCTATATGGAGGCCAACGAAAAACGCGTCAGGCCTTTGGGCGAGAGCATCGGGGCGTCGGTCTACACGACCTTCGACGCCGCCAGCGACGAGTCGATGGAAGCGACGTTCAAGGTTGTCGAAGACGCCTGGGGAACGATCGACTTTCTGGTCCATGCCGTCGCCTACGCCGGCCGCGACCAAATCAAGGGCTCGTTCGTCGAGAA